>CAZPZK010000274.1:0-4725 GCA_964591095.1 uncultured Moraxellaceae bacterium
GTTCTGGATCTGGCCGAATACCCGGTCGGCCAGCGTCAGGGTGGCTTCTTCGGGTGGGGTCAGAGCGGGTTCGTTCATCGCGCTTTCGGTCCAGATTGTCGACAATCTTTCGGGTGTGGTGGGGATTTTAGGCTTGGATGGAATTATTGCAAGTGTTTTTGTCGACAAAGTGGGGTGACTTTGGTCGTAGGGGGGTCGCCTGCGGCGGGCCTTACTTTTGTCTTGGCAAAAGTAAGCAAAACCGTGTCCTTCGCCATAACTCGCGAAATGGCAGTTCGCTGTCAGGAGGGTTATGGATACCTGAGCATTGTTGACCTGAGTGTGGCTCGGACAATGGCTGCGGACGGCATGGGGGGTAGTGCTTAGGGATGTGAGGGGGTCAGTAGTTGGCGAGATGGTTAGGGCTGGTTTAGGGAAGCGCTACTGGCGGCGCGGTGAATGTCGAGCAGGGAGAACGGCCAGTTGAGTTCGTGGTGGTTGATGATGAGGACGGGGATGCGGGTGCCGTAGCGGTCGACCAGTTCGTGATCGAGGGCGATGTCGATGTATTCCCAGTCGAGGCGGAGGGCGGCGTTGGCGTGGGCCAGCAGCCGCTCGGCGTCGTCGCAGAGATGGCACCCGGAGGTGCCATACAGCTTAACGGTCATTCATCGTCGCGCTTGCGGTCGCGGTTGAACGGGCGATCGGAGAATTCGCGGCGCGGGGCCGGTCGGTCGCCGTCGCGGCGGAACGCGGGGCGATCGCCATCCTGGCGGGCGGGACGACGGTCGTCGCCACCCGAGCGGGGACGGAATTCGCCGCCGCTGCGCGGGCGGTCGTCGCGGCGGAAGTCACCGCCGGAACGCGGAGGGCGGTTGTCGCCGCCACGGCTATCGCCTTCACGGAACGGACGTTGCGGGCGGTCACCGCCGGAACGATTGCGGTCAAAGCCGCTCGCGCCTTCCGGGCGAGGGGCGCGGGGACGGTCATCGCGCTGGAAGCCGCGGCCTTCACCGCCTTCACGCGGGGGACGGCTGTCGCCGTCGCGATCGAAGCGGGGACGGTCGTCACGACGGAAATCGCCGCCGGGACGTTGCGTGCGATCGCCGTAAGGACGGCCTTCCCCACCATGACGCGGGCGGTCATCACGATTGAAGCCACCTTCGCGCGGAGCGCGGTTGCCGTCCCTATCGCCGAAACGGGGGCGGTCGGAGCCGCCTTCCGGGCGATACGGACGCGGCCGGTCATCGCGCTGGAAACCGCGGCCTTCGCCACCCTCACGCGGCGGACGATTGCCTTCCGGACGCCCTTCACCACCAAAACGGGGACGGTCGTCACGACGAAACTCGCCGGGGGCGCGCGGCGGACGTCCACCTTCAGGACGGCCTTCCCCACTAAAGCGCGGACGGTCATCACGGCGGAATTCGCCACCACCGGTCCGGGGAGGACGATTACCTTCGGGACGGCCTTCGCCGCCAAAACGGGGGCGGTCCGCGCCGCCTTCCGGACGGTACGGACGCGGACGGTCGTCCCGCTGGAAGCTTCGACCTTCGCCACCCTCACGCGGCGGACGATTGCCTTCCGGACGCCCTTCCCCACCAAAACGGGGACGGTCGTCACGGCGGAACTCGCCACCACTGCGGGAACGGTCTCCTTGCGGTCGGCCTTCACCGCCAAAGCGTGGGCGCGGTTGCCGTCGCGGTCACCTTCAAAACGCGGGCGTTGCGGACGATCACCGCCGCCGAAACGGGGACGGTCAGACCCGCCCTCTGGACGCGGGCTGCGCGGACGGAATTCCCCTCCTTCCGTGCGCGGCGGACGCGCACCTTCGGGACGATCGCTGGCAAAACGGCGCGGCGGGCGGCCTTCGCCATCACGGCGCGGGCCGTCATCCCGCTGGAACCGGGGCTTTCTGTCTTGGAAATGGCTCAGATCCCGGTCACCTCGCTGGTTTTGGGCGTGGAAGCCGCCAAGGGGGCGGCCTGATGAAAAACCGGCATCAGGGCGTTCGCCATAACTGCGGTTATCCTGATTGTTGGGATTGAAGCGACCCGTCGGGTCCGGCTTGAGAATGGTCGTGATGCTTTCCGGGGTGTGCCTAAGGCGCCAGCAACGATGAATCCGGTCATTGCGGCGGAAGTCAAAGCCCAACGTCTCTGGAGAGATCTCTTCAAAACCGTAGGTCTGCAACGCGGTTTCGTCCAGTTCAAAGCGACGAAAATTATTGGAGAAGTAGCAGACCCCGTCCTCTTTGAGGTGGCGCATCGCCAGTGTCAGCAATTCCACATGGTCACGCTGCACGTCAAAGACATCGCGCATCTTCTTGGAATTGGAGAAGGTCGGCGGGTCGATGAAAATCACGTCAAAGGTTTCACGACTGCGGTGCAGACACTCCATGACATCGGCTTCCTCGAAGCGATGGTTGGTGGGGCTGATGCCGTTGACGGCGAAGTTCTTGCGCGCCCAATCCAGATAGGTGTTGGACAGGTCCACCGTCACTGTTTGCTTCGCACCGCCCAGCGCGGCGTGGACGCTGACGCTGCCGGTATACGCAAACAGGTTAAGGAAGCTCTTGCCCTGCACTTCGGCGGCGATCTTCTGGCGCATCGGCCGATGATCGAGGAACAGGCCGGTATCGAGGTAGTCCGTGAGGTTGACCAGCAGGTGCGCCTTGCCTTCGCGCACATCCTGCAGTTTGCCACGATCGGATTGCTTCTCGTACTGACTGCTGCCCTTCTGCTGGCTACGCACCTTGATGAACACTTTTTCCTTATGCAGGCCGAAGACCTGCCGGATGATGTTCAGCGCCAGCTTGAAGCGGTTGGAGGCCTTCTCGGGGTCGATCTCCTTGGGCGCGGCATACTCCTGCACATGCAGACAGTCACCGTAAACGTCGATCGCCAAGTTGTAATCCGGCAGGTCGGCGTCATAGACGCGATAGCAACTGACACCTTCCCTTTGCGCCTGTTTCTGGAAATGCGCCAGATTCTTTTGCACGCGGTTGGCAAAGGCTTCGCCCTCTTCCGGAATCTCACTGATTTGCGGCGTGAAGACATGTGCGATGTCTTCATCGGCGGGAATGACGTCACCATGCCGTACAAACACCGTCAAATCGCCGTTGCGCAGACGCTGGGTATCACGGTGCTGCAAGCCGAGCGCGTCGGCATGCTGGATGTCAGCGGCGAGAACAGCCGCCTGCCAGCCGGGCAGGCGCTCACGGGCCAGGCGGCCCACCGCCTTGTACAGCCACAAGGTGGTTTCGGAATCCCCAATACGCTCGCCATAAGGCGGATTGGTCACCAGCAGGCCCAGCTTGGCCGGGGCGGCGGGCAGCTTCCAAAGCTCTCGGTTTTCCAGCACGATGCGCTGGCCGACTCCGGCAGCGTGCGCATTTTTCATCGCAGCCTGCAGGGCGTCGCGACTGGCATCATATCCAAAGAACTGCGGCCAGGGCTTCTGCGCGGCATCGGCTTCCCGTTGACGGGCTTCATCCAGCAACCTTGTCCACAACTCGGCATCGTGGCCCTGCCAGCCGAGGAAACCGTAGTAATTGCGGTGCAAGCCCGGGGCGACATCGCCAAACATCAACGCGGCTTCGGTGATAAAGGTACCGGAACCACACATCGGATCCACCAGCGCCTCGAATCGGGCATTCGGCCAACCGGCCTGGCGCAGGATGGCGGCCGCCAGCGTTTCCTTGAGCGGCGCTTCGCCGATCTGGGTGCGATAACCGCGACGGTGCAGGCTTTCGCCGGACATGTCGAGGCTGATGGTCAGGCTGCCGTCCTGGATGAAAATGTGCAGCGGAGCATCGGACTCCTGCACGCGTACATCCGGACGTTGGCCGGTCGTGTTGCGGAAAAAGTCGGCGATGGCATCCTTCAGCTTCAGCGCCATGTACTGGGTGTGGGTGACCACGCCCTTGCTGGCGACGGCATGAATGGCGAAGGTTTTGTTAACCGCGAACACCTCGTTCCACGGAAATGCGACAGCGGCTTCGTACATGGCCTCCGGGGCAATGTCGTTGACGGTCAGCAGCGGCTTGAAAACGCGCGAGGCCAGCCGCGACCAGAGGCAGATTCGATACGCTTGTTCCAGCGTGCCTTTCACCAGGATCGCCCCGGCGGTGCGGGTGCAGTCGGTGACGCCCAGTTCCTTCAGTTCTTCAATCAGCAGGAGTTCAAGGCCGTCAGCGCAGGAAACCACCCAGTCAGTCAATATCATGTTGCTCTCGGATTAGCGTCCGTTAGTCACGGACGGTTTAACGTCGTTTGGAAAATCCCTGCAGGAATTCGCGGCGGATACGGTCGGGCTGCGGCATGTCATGCACGGGCCAGCGGATAATGCGAATACCCGCTTCGGTGAGCGCTCGGTCCTTCTTGGCATCCGCCTTGATGCGGTCGGCGCGGTTATGGGTGGAATCGTCGAGTTCGATGGCGGCCAGGATGGTGGCGCCGTCCGGGGCGCATACCACGAAGTCCACGCTCATGCGGTTGATGCGGTTGATCCAGCCGTGGTAATCGACTTCAACATCCACATCCAGCATGCGCGACAATTGCACCTGGGTAAAAATCAGGTAATCCGGCAACGCCTGACGCAGGCGGCCGAACAGGATACGTTCGGGAGCCGTCATCAGCTCCCGGGGAATATAGGGCCAGTCCATCTCGTCGATGGTCAGTTCCCTTTTCTTGCCTCCCAGCACCAGCAACAACAGCGCCAGCACCAGAACAACACTTAGGATTAGCG
>CAZPZK010000275.1:0-4705 GCA_964591095.1 uncultured Moraxellaceae bacterium
CCCGCCTCCCCGGCCTGTTAAGAACACCCAGTTGCGCGACAATGATCAAACCAAGAATGATCAACCCCATCCACACGGGAAAAATCCTGATTTGTTGTTTTATCCAGTTCAGCATGTCATGACTCTCCCGTCTTTTGTCCAATAGTAGCCCGCGTTTGAATTATCGCCTAGCGCCTGCTACACCCGGACAATATATGATAGCCTTTACCATCAAAGTTCATGGTCGTTCGGCGAGGTCGCGGCAAGGCTCCCGCATCAAGCCCCGGCGTTTCCATTTATTTACCCCGTATCCGAAAGGAATCCCACCGGCATGTCATGGCAACTCACCTTCTGGGCTACCCTGTCACTGGGCTTTTGCGTTGCCCTGTGCCTGTGGCCCTTCATGCCGCGACAGGTCCCCGGCGAAATGCGCCTGCGCGCTTTCAGCGTCCCGCTCACCGTTTCTGCGCTCATCGGCGTCAGCATCCTGTTTCGCGACGCCCCCTCGGTAACCCTGGCCTTTGTTTCGCTGCTCCCCCTGCTCAGCGCCACCGAACTGCTCCGTTTCCGCTGCGAGCCGCTGGTGCCGCAGGGCCGGCTCTGGCAGGCCTGGATGGCTTCCCTGCTGATCCTGACCTTGGCTACCCTCTTTGTCGGGGAACAACGCGCCAGCCTGTTGGCCGGATTCCTGCACGGCGGCAGCTTTGTCCTGTTGGCCGTCTGGATGTACTCCAAAAAGGCGCTGCAACGCGTCAACGCCCGCTTTTACCTTTTCGGTCTGTTCCTGGTGATGGCCAGCGCACTGGCCTTGCTGGCGGGCAACCGGCTGGGCCTGGACTGGCTTCACATCAGCGGCATGGCGGTGTCAACGCTGGCGGCGCTGATAATCCTTTGGGCGATTGAACTGGAGGAACTGCGTGGCACCGGCGGTGAATCCGGCGCCGCCGCGCTCCACCCGGATGTATCGCTTGAACAGCAGCAACTTTTCATGTCCATCAGTCATGACATGCGCACGCCGCTCAGCGGGATTCTCGGCATGACCGAGCTGCTGCTGGAGACCCCGCTCACGCCCGTTCAGCGTGAATACGCCCAGACCATCCAGTCCTCGGGCAACGCCTTGCTGCACGTGCTCAACGACCGGCTGGAAGTCGCCAACCAGCCGGCGCAATCGCCCACCATCCTCGAAGAGGTGTTTGACCTTTCCGAACTGCTGAATTATTGCCTGGACCTGTTCAAGACCCACGCCGAAGAAAAGCAGCTGGAGCTGGTGGGCTACCTGGACGCCTCCCTGCCCCGCCAGGTGATGGGCGATGTCGTGCACCTCCGGCAGATCCTTTCGCGACTGATCCACAACGCCTTGCGCTTTACCGACATGGGCGAAGTCGTGGTCAGCCTGAAAAACACCATCTGGCGCGATGATCTGGCCATCGAGTTCAGCGTCCAGGATACCGGCATGGGCATGGATGAGGAGCACAAGGCCTCCTTGTTCGAGCCAGGCAGCAACATCCGCACCAGCAATGTCTGGCATATCGGCCCCGACCTGGCCACCTGCCGGCAATTGGTCGAATCCATGGGGGGGGAATTCCGGGTGGAAAGCCAGCCCGGCGAAGGCAGCACGCTGCGCTTCACGCTGCCGATGAAGTCGGTCGCTGGCACCGGCTCGGACACCACCACGGAGTTTATCGCCACCTTTACCGGCAAGCGCATGCTGGTGGTGGACGACAACCGTACGGTTAGCCGCGTGCTGGCCGAGCAGGCCGGACAGTGGGGCATGCGGGTCAGCACCTCGGAAAGCGGTACCGAAGCGCTGGCGGTGGCGCGCAATGCCGCCAACCTCGGGCAGCCCTTCGATGTCATCATCATGGACTACCAGATGCCTGGCATGAGCGGCCTGCAACTGGGCGCCCGGCTTAAGGAAGACCCGCTGATCACCAACGACGTGATCCTGATCATGCTCACCGGCCTGCGCCACAACAACATTCATACCTTGGCGCGCAATGCCGGCATACACCGCGTCATCAGCAAGCCCATCACCAGCCGGCAGTTGCGCCAGGTGATCAATCAGGAATTGCGCCGCTTGCAGGGAATCCAGCAGCCACCCGCCAGCAACAACGATGTCGCCATGCGCCTGGGACGACTCAAGGTGCTGATCGCCGAAGACAACCAGCTCAGCCAGAAGGTCATTCGCGGCATGATGCAGAAGCTGGGGGTGGACAGCACGCTGGTCAGCAACGGCCGCGAGGCCGTCCAGGCCGTGATGAAGGACCATTACGACATGGTGCTGATGGACTGCGACATGCCGTATGTCGATGGTTATGCCGCCACCGCGGAAATCCGCAATTGGGAAAAACAGCAGCATCGCAAGGCCATACCTATCCTGGCGCTTACCGCCCATATCCTGGATGAGCAGAAGCAGAAGGCCTTCCGCGCCGGGATGAATGAGCATCTGAGCAAGCCGATCGAGCTGTGCGACTTGCAAAACGCCTTGATCCGCTGGAGCCGCGACTGAGGCTCAGACCTCCGCCAGAAAACCCGTCGCCTCGGGGACATTTTCCGGCAGCAGGGTTTTCAGCTCGAAGGAGTCCGATTGCAGCGTCGCCACCTGCTCGGAATTCCGCCGCCGGTACAATGTCAGGCTGCCCTGCGCAAAGGGCGTCGCCTTGATCACCGAGCGCCCGCCCAAGGGGTGATCGGCATGCCAGGCCAACCAGGGCCGCAAGCGCGGATTCCCTCCGTCAACCTCCACTTTCAGGCCATACTCCGGACTCAGGAAGACGATACGCCAGCGGTAGTTGTCCAGCGACTCCAGCCGGTGACGGAAAATCCCCCCCAGTTCGTTGAAGTGATACCACCGCCCGCGCAACCTGAGGCTGGCCATGCCCAAATAAGGGGTACGCAAGCGCCCGAGGCTCAGTTGCGAGCTGAAACCATAAAAGAAGGCCTGGCTGTCACCCTCAAACCGTCCGCATTGCGCCGCCGCGAATTCGCGCGGATAGCCGTCCCCCCAGTAATGCAGGTTCGATCCGCTCCACTCCCCGTCCAGCCGCAGGTTGCCCGCCTGCAATCGACCCTGGAAGCGCAGCGCGCAATCCCGCACCTGGATCTTGTGTCCCGGCCAGGGCAGGCCATAGCAGAAATCGGCGGGAAACGGCTGCAGCACATCATCCTTGCGCAACAGATCCAGAGTCCACGATGCCGCCCCGCCGGGGGTATGCAGCTTGCCGCGCAAACCGTGACGGCTGATCTCGACATAAGACCCGGAGGCAAAGCTGAACGCAAAGCCTTCCCAATCCGTCAGCTTGCGCAGTTGCCGAAGGTGCAACTCCGACATTTCCTCGCGTTCCACCACGCATTGCGAGCGCTGCCCCTGGCGATCGAACAACATGAGCGCCACCTCGACCACGCCCGCACCGCGCCACAAGGGGCGGAACATCGTGTGCCTGAGCAGGAAGGCAAACCGCCCGTCCGCGCTTTCTCCCCGAAAATCAAAGGTTTCGTAGAGGCCGCGCTTGGCCTTGCGGATCTGCAGCAAGCTGGGGGAAACCATGGTCAGTCATTGCTCCGAAAGGTATTGGCCGATGCCGTTCATTGCCCGAACTGGGCCTCCAGCCGGACGGTCAGGGAAGGATTGGATTTCCAGTCCAGATCGCGCCGCCGGTCGAGATGCGGCTCCAGCTCATAATAAACCCAAGGCCGCCAGAAGGATTGCCGATAAAGGACAAAGAGGCCCTTGCGGCTAAGGGACCACTCGGGCTGCTGCACCCCTTCGAGCCCCGCCCCCCACGACAGGCTGCGCCGGTCGCCGATCCGGTGCAGGACCACCCAGTCCTGCGCCCAACGCAAGCCTACTGGCTCGGTCTCCGCCTCCCGGTACAGCAGGGAGTTACTCCAGCGGAACACACTGTTGCCGCCGGTGGCGCGCTCCAGATCCAGTTGGGACAAGGCCCTTCCCTTGTCCTGGGCGCCATAGCGCAGGGTTTCGGTAAAATGCATCAGGGCATTGTGTCCGATCCGCCAGCGCCGATAGGCCTTCGCCCGGGCATAGAGTTCGGGGGTCGAATGCAGACCCAGATCAAAGGTATAGCGGACCCGCGACACATAATCCGGCAACCAGCGGATAGCGGCGCTGAAATTGGACGGCCGGTCCAGGCTCTCTTCATCCGTCTTGAGCAAATCCTCCTCATCACTGACCACCAGACGGAAACGCTGGCGCGCGTTGGGGAGGTCGGTGCTGGCGCGCAAGGAGAATCCGGTGTGGAGGCCATACGCCTCGTCCCAATGCTGATGCACGACGGTGCGTACGCGCGCACGGGCATCCTCGGGACCATGCCAATCGCCAAAAAGCCCATCCAGCCATTGCGCCGAGGCGGTGGCGCGGTTTGACAACAAGCAATGCTGCGAATCCAGCCAGCCGACAAAGCGCCCCTCGGCATCGCGCTGCAGGCAATCGCGCACCGGCTCCACCACCTCCGCCGCCCAGACACAGGCTACCGGCCACATCAGGGCCAGGCCGAGGCATGCCGGCCCGTGCAGACGGCGCGGGAATGGGGGACGGTACACGGGCGACTCCGGACAGAAAAAGGGTCGCCAGCATAACGGGGATGGATACCCGGCAACAAGTCGGCATACCCGATGACGCCAAAAGAAAACCCCCTGATATCAGGGGGTTTACTTCACTTCGCAACCGGTCAGGCAAAGTAGTCCATGTCGAACTGCATGACGCTGT
>CAZPZK010000276.1:0-4697 GCA_964591095.1 uncultured Moraxellaceae bacterium
ATGAGAGATATGCTGGTAAAACGCCTTGTAATCATCGTCGCTGATCTCGTTGCGCGGACGGGTCCACATGGCCGAGGCCTTGTTGACGACTTCGTAATCGCCGACTTCGCGTTCGCCGTCTTCCTTCCAGCTTTCGCTGTGCATGCAGACCGGGATGGCAATGTGTTCAGCGTACTTGTGAATGATGTTCTTCAGTCGCCAGGTGTCGGCAAACTCGGTTTGCGTGGGGCGCAGGTGCAGGATGATGGTGGTGCCGCGATCCGCCTTATCCACGGACTCGACGCTGAACTCGCCCTCACCGCCGGACTCCCACTTCACGCCTTCCGCCGCGCTCAGCCCGGCGCGACGGGTCAGCACTTCCACACGCTCGGCCACCACAAAGGAGGAATAAAAACCAACCCCGAACTGGCCGATCAGCTGCGCATCCTTCTTTTGGTCGCCGGACAGGTTCTTGATGAACTCGGAAGTGCCGGAACGGGCGATGGTGCCGAGGTTGTCGATGACTTCCTGACGGCTCATGCCGATGCCGTTGTCACGCAGGGTGATGGTGTTGGCGTCCTTGTCGACGTCGATCCAGATCTTCAGTTCGCTGTCGCCTTCCAGCAATTGCGGCTGGCTGAGGGCCTCGAAACGCAGCTTGTCGGCGGCATCGGAAGCATTGGAAATCAGCTCACGCAAGAAGATTTCCGGGTTGCTGTACAGCGAATGGATCATCAGGTGCAGCAGCTTGGACACTTCGGTCTGGAAGCCGCGCGTTTCTTTTTGGGTGGCGTGGTCGCTCATCAAGGCTCTCCATGGGTGAGTCGAAGGAATATCGATGGATGCAAGATGGGGCTGTCCCGCGCGACTTCAAGGGGGTGGGAGGCTATACTCTGCGCAAAGAGCTGACTGCCGATCATGACCTCGCCCCCTCCCCTGCAACTGACCCCGCAACAGGATGCCGCCCTCGCCGCCATCCGTGAATTCCTCGACAGCGATGATGCCTGTTTCATCTTGCGCGGTTATGCGGGCACGGGGAAAACCACGCTGGTGTCCCGGCTCCTGGAGTACCTGCGCGAGACACAGCAGGATTATCTGCTGCTGGCCTCCACCGGCCGCGCGGCGCGCATTCTGGGCTTGGCTACCGGCGAAGGCGCGCAAACCGTGCACTCGGTCATCTACGAGTTTAGCAGCGTGGAAATCAGTGGCGACACCGGCCTGAACGTGCGTTTCAGCCTGTCGCAGGAAGGTCCGGAAAACACCGTCATCATCATCGACGAAGCCTCGATGCTGGCCAACGGCAGCCCCTTGCCGGTGGGTCAGGCCTCGCTGTTTACCCAATATGGCTCCGGGCAGTTGCTGAGCGACTTCCTGTTCTGGTCCGGCCTCACCAGCGGCCTGTTGAGTGGCAATCGCGTCATTTTCGTCGGCGATGCCGCGCAGTTGCCGCCGGTCGGCGAAACGGTGTCAATGGCGCTGTTTGCGCCGCACATCCGGAAGCATTTCGGCCTGAAAACGCGGGAAGTCGAACTCACCGACATTGTGCGGCAACAGGAAGGGAGTCATATCCTGCAACAGGCCGGGCGACTGCGAGACAGCATCCTCAGCGGCGCGCGCGATCCGGTGGACTGGCTGCCTCCGGCGGCGGACTGGCGCTATCTCCCCGGCGACGAGGAAGCCACCCGCTATCGCGCCGACCATTTGTCCGGCCGCGCCTCCATCATCATCACCCATTCCAACAAACGGGCGCTGGAATTGAACCGCAAGGTGCGGCACAAGCGCTTCCATGCCATGTTCACGCCCTTGCAGCCCGGCGATATCCTGATGGTGAACCAGAATAACTCGGAGTCGCAGTTACTGAACGGCGATCTGGTGAAAGTACTGGAGGTGGGTGAGCAGGAAACCCGGCTGGTGATGCTGCGCTTGAAGCAGAAACCGTTTCAGAAACAGGTGAAACTGGTTTTCCGTCAGGTCAAGGTGGCTTATCAGTCCCTATTGCACGGACGCATGGAGCAAGACTGCTTGATTCTGGAAAATCTGCTCTACTCCCCTTTGGCCGGGCCGACCGATGATGAACGCCAGGCCTTGGTGGCCGACTTCAAGCAACGCATTCGCGCCGAAAAGCTGACCCCGGCGCAGATCAGCAGCGCGTTCCAGAATGACCCGTACCTGAACGCCTTGCAGGTGAAGTACGGCTACGCGCTGACCTGCCACAAGGCTCAGGGCGGGGAATGGGAGACGGCGATTGTGGATGTGCCGGGGTATTTGCAGGGCAGCTATACCAGCCAGTTGCGCTGGTTGTATACGGCGATTACTCGGGGAAAGAAGGAAGTCAGGATTTTGCGGGGGGAGAATGCGAAGGGGTGGTTGAAAGAGGAGTCGTGAAGACTCCCCGGGTTACTTGCTCAAATACTTCGTCGCCGCCTCAATCCCCTGCAAGGTCAGCGGATACATCCGGTCCTCCAGCAGCTTCTTCGCAATCTGGACCGACTGCGTCATTTGCCAGCTTTTCTCCGGCTCCGGATTCAGCCACACCACCTTCTGGAAATGCTGCGTCAGGCGCTGCATCCACACCGCCCCGGCTTCCTCGTTGAAATGCTCCACCGAGCCGCCCGGCGACATGATTTCATAAGGCGACATGGTGGCGTCACCGACGAAGATCACCCGGTAATCCGGGCCGTACTTGTGCATCACATCCCATAGCGGCATGCGCTCGGACCAGCGGCGGTTGTTGTCCTGCCACACGCTTTCGTAAATGAAGTTGTGGAAATAGTAGTAATGCAGGTGCTTGAACTCGGTGCGCGCGGCGGAAAACAGCGCCTCGCATACCTTCACATACGGATCCATTGAGCCGCCGATATCGAAGAAAATCAGCACCTTGACTCGGTTGCGTCGCTCGGGAACCATCTTGATATCCAGCAGCCCGGCGTTGTGGGCGGTGGAACGGATGGTGTCGTCAATATCGAGCTCTTCGGCCGCTCCCTGACGGGCGAAACGGCGCAGGCGGCGCAAGGCGACCTGCATGTTGCGGATACCCAATTCCTGACCGTCGTCGAGGTTCTTGAACTCGCGCTTCTCCCAGACCTTGACGGCGCTCTTGTTGCGCGACGGCCCGGCCAGGCGGATCCCTTCCGGGTTGGCGCCATAGGCCCCGAACGGCGAAGTACCACCCGTACCGATCATCTTGTTGCCGCCCTGATGGCGTTTGTGCTGCTCGGCCAGGCGCTTCTGGAATTCCTCCATCAGCTTTTCCAGTGAGCCGGTCTTCTGCAACTCGGCCAACTCTTCCGGAGACAACAGCTTCTCGATTTCCTTGCGCAGCCAGTCCTCTGGCAGGTTCAGCTTGTCCAGCGGGCTTTCCATCGTGTCCAGACCGTCGAAGAAGGCCTTCATCGCCCGGTCGAATTTGTCGAAATGCCTCTCGTCCTTCACCATCACCGCGCGGGAGAGGCTGTAGAACTCTTCCTGGCTGGCGAAGGCCAGACCGGCGTCCAGCGCGCGCAACAAATCGAGGTATTCCCGCACGGAGACGGGTACCTTGTATTGCTTCAGGGTGTAGAAAAAGTTGAGCAGCATGTCGCGCCCTCCCCGGTCAGCCCCTACGGCTCATAAAGGCGAGACGCTCCAGCAAATGCACGTCCGCCTCGTTCTTCAACAGCGCACCGTACAGCGGCGGAATCGCGCTGCGGGTATCGCGGTTGCGCAGGATGTCCTCGGGAATGTTGTCGGACTTCAGCAGCTTCAGCCAGTCGATCAGCTCGGAGGTGGAGGGACGCTTTTTCAGACCCGGCACCTTGCGCAGTTCGAAGAAGATTTCCATGGCTTCGCGCACCAGCTTCGACTCGACGCCGGGATAATGCACGTCGACAATCTTCTTCATCGTGTCCTGGTCCGGGAAGACGATGTAGTGGAAGAAACAGCGGCGCAGGAAGGCATCAGGCAGATCTTTCTCGTTGTTGGAAGTGATGATGACTATCGGGCGGTGCTTGGCCTTGATGGTTTCCTGCGTCTCGTAGACGTGGAATTCCATTTTGTCGAGTTCGGTCAGCAGGTCATTGGGGAACTCGATGTCGGCCTTGTCCACTTCATCAATCAGCAACACCACCCGCTCTTCGCTCTCGAAGGCTTCCCACAGCTTGCCCTTCTTGATGTAGTTGCGGATGTCGTAGACCTTGTCGTCTCCCAGTTGCGAATCACGCAGGCGGGACACGGCGTCGTATTCGTACAGCCCCTGATGTGCCTTGGTGGTGGACTTGATGTGCCACTGGATCAGGCGCAGGCCCAGCGCGGCAGCGACCTCCTCGGCCAGCATCGTCTTGCCGGTGCCGGGTACGCCCTTGATGATCAACGGCTTTTGCAGGGTAATGGAGGCATTGACGGCCATCTTCAGGTCGTCAGTTGCCACATAGGTCATGGAACCGTCAAAACGCATCTTGGATTCTCCACCAGCGGGGCTATGAGTCAGGATTCTGCCTTGCGGCTTTTCCACCAGGCAACGCTACAAACCAGGGTCGACAGCAGCAGCAGCGGGAACAGGCTCTTGAGCACGCCCAGCTCTTCGCGCGTGGCCCTGGCATCGGCGAGCGCCACCGACGTCGCCAGCCCGAAGGCCAACAGCCGGTTGCGGTGATCAGTCAGCCGATCTTTGAGCGCGTTGAGAATGTCTTCCAGCGTGCGGGCGAACGAGAGCCGCTTCACCGACGCTTCGACCAGCGACG
>CAZPZK010000277.1:0-2147 GCA_964591095.1 uncultured Moraxellaceae bacterium
CCCGTGTCATGGGCCGTGCTCCCCGCGCTGCAGGAGAACAGCGACCGGCTAGCCACCTTGATGGGCTTGGACACCCTGGAGCAACGCCTGCTGGAGTTTGCCGTTGTGCTTCATAACCACCGCTTTCTGGGAGATGCCTGTGATTACATGAGCGGCCTGACCAACCAGCGACTCATGCATGTCCTGTCGGTCCTGTTGGATGCGCCATCGATGGAGGTGCGCGCGGCGCTGGCGCCGAAGGGCAGGCTGGCCTCCTCGGGACTGCTTACAGTGGACATCAACAGTAACTGCGCACTGATTGGCAAGCTGGACTTGCTGTCCGAGCAGTTCAGCGAGCAGATGATCACGGAGCTTGAAGAGCCAACGACATTGCTGAGGGGCATGGTCCTCCCAAGTGGTAAGCCCACGTTAGCACTGACGGATTACCCGCATCTGGCTGAATCCCTGGACATCCTGCAACCTTACTTGCGCGCCGTGATCACGCAGCGCCGACCTGGCGTCAATATCCTGATCCATGGCCCGGCAGGAACGGGCAAGAGCCAACTGACCCGGGTAATGGCGCAAGCCTTGGAGCAATCCCTGTTCGAGGTCACAAGCGAAGATGACAACGGCGACTCCGTGATTGGCGAGCGTCGCCTGCGATCCTACCGCCTCGCGCAGAACTTCCTGCGTGGCCGGGATGCCTTGCTGCTGTTCGACGAAATTGAGGACGTGTTCAACGACGGCAACGAATTGTGGGGAAAGAAAAGCACCGCTCAAAGCCGCAAGGCCTGGATGAACCGGATGCTGGAGGAAAACCCGGTCCCTGCGTTCTGGTTGACCAACACCGTCCATGGTTTGGATCGCGCATTCCTGCGCCGGTTCGACATGGTGCTTGAAGTGGCCGCGCCGCCCCGGATGCAGCGGGAACGGATAGTGCGGCAGCACAGTGACGGTCTGCTGGATGAGGCCAGCGTGAAGAGGTTGGCGGATGCAGAAGGGCTGACACCCGCCGTCATTACCCGGGCGGCGGGGGTGATCCAGATGGTGCGCGATCAGTTGCCGCCGGAGCGACTGCCCGCTGCCATGACCCGGCTGGTCAGTAGTACGCTGGAAGCCCAAGGCTGGGGGCCGTTGCGTGACAACGGCCAGGATGCCCGTCCGGACTTTTATGACCCGCGATTCGTCAATACCGGAATCGACCTGCACCAGTTAGCGGCGCGGTTGGAAGTTCATCCGCGCGGCAGCCTGTGCTTTTTCGGCCCCTCGGGCACCGGCAAAACAGCCTTCGGCCGCTGGTTGGCAGATCGACTGCATCGGCCCTTGCTGGTGCGCCGTGCATCGGATTTGCTCGGTTCGTACGTGGGGGAAACCGAAAGGAACATGGCCCGCGCCTTCCGCGATGCCACGGAAAGCGGAGCGGTCTTGCTGATAGACGAGGTGGACAGCTTCCTGCAAGACCGCCGCCGCGCCGCACGATCCTGGGAGGTGACCCAGGTCAACGAGATGCTGACGCAGATGGAAAGCTTCCGTGGCCTGTTCATCGCCTCCACCAACCTGATGGATGAACTGGACCCGGCGACGATGCGCCGCTTCGACGTGAAGCTGCGTTTTGATTATCTGCGGTCGGAACAGGCCCGGGAGATGCTTACTTGCCAATGCAGGGAGCTGGGACTGCCGGAGCCGGGCGAGTCGGAACTGGATCGTGTTTCACGGTTGCGGGTGCTGACCCCCGGGGACTTTGCCGTGGTGAGGCGACAGGCCTCACTGTGCGGGTTGACGACTCCGGCGGATCTGGCGCGGGTGCTGGTGGAGGAGTGCGGGTTGAAGGAAGACGGTCGAAAGCAGTCGATCGGGTTTGTGTGAGAGGAGCACCCATGAAATCAATTCGTTGGCGGGAAGCGCCGCTCTTTGTACTGGAAGGGTTGGATGCGCTGGGGCGGAAGGTGGTGAACCGCCTGCATCGGGAGACAGCGTATCAGCCGCTTTTTGACACAGTTGCGGAGGAGCGGGCGGAAGTTTGGCGGTGCTGGCTGGGAAGGTCCGCCAGCCTCTCCGCCGGGCCATGCTCCTCGCCCCCGGCGCCACCCTGGGCGACGAGGTCAAGGCCGAGATCGCCACCGAGCTCAACGTGAAGGACCTCGAGGCCATCGACACCCTCTCCGGCC
>CAZPZK010000277.1:2157-4687 GCA_964591095.1 uncultured Moraxellaceae bacterium
GCCGGGGAAGGCGCAATGTGGCCGGAACGGGACGGGGTACGGGATTTGCTGATCGTGGTGGGTGAGGGGCCATTGCCTGAAACGGTTATGGGCTTGGCTAACCATGTGATTCTGGTCTTGCCGGATCAACCCGGCGGGGAAGCGGACTGCCTGCATGACTTCCTGGCGCAGTGGTTTGATGGCCTTACCAGACCCGGTCTCATTCAGCTGGACTGGAAGGATGTGCGGGGCATGTTGGAACCCGGGGTACCAGGATATGCCACCCGGGCGAGGGTGGCGGGATGTGGTTTGGCCGGGGAGGCCGGGATGCGGGTGCATGATCGGCTCATGCCATGGGTGGCTTTGCCGCGAGAGCCGGGAGGGATTCTGGTAACCATGACTGCCGGGGAAGATTTCGGGTTGGATGCCTTTTCAGCTGTGGGTGAGGCGATCAATCCCTTGGTGGGGGAAGCGGATGCCTTCATCATGGCGACGGTGCTGAAGGAGCAGCTGGTGTTGGAGGTGTGGGGGATGGTGGTAAGTCAGCGAAAGAACGTGGTCAAACCGGAGGCGTGAGGTATGTGCGGTCACTGTATTGTTGAGGGGTACCTGATGGCGCGGATCGCGGAACCGGAGCAAGCCTCTATCCCCCTTTGCGAACTGATTCACCTGGATATGGCGCTGATGCATGCCACCGATATTCGCGGCGCGCTGAGGAGCCTGCGGGACTCGGACCGGGAATCCCAGGCGACGCTGGTGGTGGTCCTCAGTCTGGTGCTGGAGGTCTTCGTCACCGAAGGGTTTGATCCCGAGTTGGCGGCTTGGGCGGATGACCGCTACGTCGGTAAATGGCAGGTGCTGCCTGCGGGCATGAGCTTGCCTGGCGGGAGAACCCGATTGTCTGATGTCTTGCTGACAAGGGCGTTCTGGACGTCGGGGGATGGCCTGAAAGACCTGCAGAACCGGGAGGAGGAAACCGTCCGCGAAGCGGAAAGGGTCCTCACGGAATATCGGGACTGGTGGTATCTGGGGCAGGGCAAGATCCCCGTCCCTTCGCCGGAAGAACGGTTACGCACGCGCGGCATCATGGATCCGATCGCGATGACATCCCGCGAGGACTTTGAACGGTTGTACGTGGGGTTGCCGATCGTCTATCTGGCGGGTTTATGGCTCTCCCGGCAGCCGGGTGGTCATCCGTTGCTGGAGGAGATTGCGCTGGCCATCCCTCCGGCGGTACCAGACTTTACCGGGGTAGACTTGTGGTTGCAGCGGCGTTGTCTAGACTGGGTGTGTCGGATTCAGGGAGATTCCTACCTCAAGCGCGAGCTCGGGCGGATTCCCTGGCATGGCTTGCTGGAGGTGGCGATGCGGCAGGGATGGGAGGGGGAGCGCAAGGCGTTTGTGCGGGAGTCGATTGCCAAGGGGGCATGTGATGTGGGGGTGGGTTTACCGGAGTGGTATCTGGAGGAGTGTGATGCGTGGACAACATAGTGGTAGCCATAAGCCCAATTTATATCAAGAAAGGGTGTCAAAATTGAGAAACGATAACAGCTTCGACTTAATGGTATTTATCTCCCTTGCTGATTGGATAAATTACGTCAAAAACGGCAAGCTAGTTCTTCCAATGATCCAGAGGGGGTCAGTCTGGGCTCCCCACAAAATACTTGACCTTTGGGACACCTTGCTACGCGGTATGCCCATCGGGGCCATGATGGTGAGTCGTGCTACCGGAACAAAGATCATTCGACTTCTCGATCGTGAGTTGGATGACTCTGATGAAAACGCAATCAGTCTAATAGATGGCCAACAACGCACGCTTGCTATGATTTCTGGCTGGCCTGAGGTTCGAGAGAAGCTTCAACGTGCAGTTTCAATCTGGGTAGATCTGGGGGAGGAACCTCAGGCCGAATATCGTTTTCGTCTGCTCATAGCGACGCGTTCTCAGCCGTTTGGATTTGCAAATACAGGTGTTGGGGGGAAAGCCCTGAGCAAGCTATCCAGTCACGAGAGGCGGTTGGCGAATCTGGCTTACTCAAGGCACATCAAGGAAGGTGCTCTGAAGCTGTGGAACGATGAAGGCTATATGCCATGGCACGGCCATTTTGCAGTCAGTCTGGCGAAGTTGATCTCGAAAAAGGATACCTCTGAGAGAAAGGCATATGTCGAAACGCTGATCGATACACGCATCGAGGCTTTCGCCGAATTAGCCGCGACGCCGATCGGGAGTGATGATGGTGATCAGGAAGGGGTGAAGATTACGGCTGAGGTCCAGGAAAAGATCCGGAAGCACTTTAAGGAAAGACAAATCGCCATGGAAAGTTTCAGGCCAGGGGGTGACAAACGAAAGGAACTCGAAGATCAATGCGAACAGCTTTTTGGTTACATTGATGACTTGCCTAAACTGGAGTTTCCGCTGATTCCTGTCCAGCATAAATTTATTCAGGATGTAACTGAGAAAAAAGGTGATCCAACGCTAGCCATTCTTTTTAAGCGGGTAGGCACCGGTGGGCAAGCCTTAAGCAATGCCGATTATGTCTATGCGGTCATCAAG
>CAZPZK010000278.1:0-3883 GCA_964591095.1 uncultured Moraxellaceae bacterium
GCTATCAGAAGGGTGTGGGGCAAGGGGAGCAGCGAGCCTTGGCTAGGGCGGGACTGGCTGGGGCCGACGGGTGGTTCTATCTCCGTATGGACCGGGGCAGGCTCCCTGATACGGAGTACGAGTCTTCTCCTCTCGAACTGAATAGGGCTGTCCACCTCTGCGATTTTTCTCCGCGCGACCTTTGTTCCGTAGATCCCCGCACCGGAGAATCCTTGTCTTATAACGGGGGCGAATAACCAGCCAGGTCGTCGTGGTCGTCCGCAGGCCGAACTGATCAAATCGTGACCAGAGCGGGAGGTAGCACTCCTAGGTATTGCAGGTCGGGATGACTTGTTTCTTGGCGGCGTATGGCATAACGATTGGCCCTGTAACCACCGTTTCACCGATGTAATCCGGGAAGTCTCCCTTCCCGTCGTTGGCCTTGCCCGCAGCGGCCAACGTGCTCTTCATCTCAGATTCCGAAACCCTCGATACGGTGAGATCCGTGAATGCGTCGGCGGCAATAAAGCAGATGATTTCCTCGCTGATCGCCAGTTGTCCGTTGATCGTGCCGTCATCGCCAACGTCCTGTTGGGTGATCGGGTAGGCGACATTCTCAGGGCCGGTGAGCCAAGCGGTGTAGGTCTCGCCGTCCGCAGATGGCTCGAGGTTCTCCACCTCGAGATTTGCTGCGAGCTCCGTACCGGAAAAGCCGAACTCTGCGGTGCCTGAGCCAGACTGACCCTCGACCGCTTCTAACGTTGCCGTAGTCGGCTCGGGCGGAGCGTTGGCATCCTCGATTGTCTTTCGGTCGAGGTCGTCGTTGACTGCTAGGTACGTGTCGTAGATAGAGATATTCGAATTGTCCGAATCCGAGTATTCGTCGTCTATCGCGGCGACGAGCTTGTCATTGGCAACTCCGTAAATCTTGGAGCGACCCTCTTCCCTTTCGTTCGCAAGTCTTTCTTTCCCCAGGACGACTAGCTGAACCTTCAGGTCGGTGTCAAGCTGAGCCCAGAGTTCGCCGCTGCTATTTAGATCGTTGGCGCTCACGGAAGTTGGGTCTTCGTCGCCACCGCAGCCGAGCGTGAGCATGACAACCGACAGTCCCAGCAGCACGGCAACACGCAACCTCATCTTCTCCCGATTCATTTAGACCAAACCGACCGGGTGAGCCTATCGCCTAATTCTTTGGGAAGCTGTCGGACGCATATTGCTCGCCAGACCAGCCGCCAGCACCTCGAGATGCTGCCTGGGTCGGGTCTTCGGCGGCTTGGACCTTCGGAACATGGTGGACGCAGATCATCGTGGTCTGGATGTCGGTGTGGCCCATGTACCCCTGGAGGTCGTGGAGGGGCCGTATGGCGGCCCCCAACTCGCCGAGCTTAAGCGTGAGGTCGTGGACAGACGATCGGCTCGCTCTTTTCTCTCAGGTGGCCCAGTTTGGCACCCTTGAGTTCGGCGTAGAGCTCACGGCGAATTGGCGCATCGTCCATTATCCCGCCGGCAGGCGAGCAATAGAGTCGATCGCCTGGTTCGGTGAAAAGGTCGAGCATGCACTGATCGTCCAGCACCTTCGCGGCCTGGTCGATCAGGGGCACCAAGCGCACCTTGCCACTCTTCCGCCTTCTCGTCGCTGTGGCTCAGATGTTCCCGCCTGACCCTGACCCTGCGACCGGTGAAGTCGATCCCTAGGTGAGGCTCAAGAGTGGGCAGGCCATATGCCGCCTGAACTCAAGTCTGGGAACTAGAAGAGCCCCAACCCCGTGGGCTATTTGCCCTATGGGGTGGTCCCGTAGCCTTCAGTTTCCTGGGTCGCGGCCGATCCTGGCTCGCCCACCGGCTTGTCTATCCTAATCGCGAGAAGCGAGTAGTCATTTGCCTTTGTCGAGCACTGCGCCGCTACAGCCTCAGGTGTAAGTGTCGGATCTTCCGTTTCCGTGCCCATCATCTCGGTTGCGTAATCAGCTCCATCCTCGTCAGCCAAGACACTGTTGGTCACACGCAGCTGCGACTTCACGGCAAACTTGTATGCGTTCTTTACGATCACGGCTCCGGTGTCGTAACTGGAGCAATCGTCAACGTATTTGTACTCTCGCAGGTAGTCACCGAGGGCTGTGTCAAATTTGTACCCGAACTTGTTGCCGGTCTTCGACGACACGCGGAAGCTGCATGGGCCGGTAGCGCATTCTGGAGTGATGTCCCAGGTGTAGCGGTCCTCGCTGCTGTTTTTTCCCAAGCTTGTAATGACGAGCCTCCAGTTGCCTTCAACGCGGGGGCGGGTATCGGTCGGCGTATCGCTTGTCGATGATCCTTCATCAGATGATCCGCAACCAAACAGGAATATGACGCCTGTACAAGCCGCGAGGCAGATCGTGAGCTTCAGCATGCTTGTTTTCATAGGCCTTTCACATTCCACAGTTGAGGGCTGTTCTCGTAGCCGTAATCTCCCCAGAGCTTGAGGATGGTCGGCGAGGCGTCACTTGGAAGAGTGAACGTCAGCCGGTAATCGGTCTGAGCCAAACCCGGCTGGACATCGTCACCGCAGTTACTCGCTTCGTAGTCGATGTCTGTGTCTGGATCGAAAGTCCGGCCAGTCGAATCAACTAGGCCGCCTTCCTCGCCGCAGAAGGGGTTAATCCCCTCGGAGCCGTCGTTTTTTACGGAGATAACGGCTTGGTAGGTTGTGGTCTGGCCGTCGCTTGAAAAAACGCGAAAAGACGTAGGCGTAATATTCATTTTGCCGACTGAATGCGGCTTGCCAATCTCGGCTAAGCCTCCTGGGATGGGCGCGACGGTGGGCTTCGCCGCTCCGGATTTCTGGGCCTTCGCAAGCTTTCCCTCCAAATCCTGCACGTCGCTGTCAAGGCCGTCCAGCTGCTTGGCGAGGTCAGCAGCACGAGCCGACTCATCATCTCGCTGTTGAGTCATGTCCGCTAGGTCGCTCTCCAGCTGATTTGATGAGCTGCTTCCGATCAAATAACCCGCGACGCCAACTGCGACTACGATCGCCAGGATACCGGCGACGATCAGCTTCATGGAACGATTCTTATCGTGACCCTCGCCTTCTCCCATTCGCATGAGCCTACCGTGTCCGCAGTGGCTGATGTAGCTACACGACTTACGGCCGGTGCACGCAACACCATCGCCAATGCTCCAGCTACTGGGGGTTGCGTTTCGACAACCCTTCGACCGAAACCTGGAGCCGAATAAGGCCCCGGGAGTAAGCCTTCACCACTTTCTTGTGGGTCATTGTGATTTGGATCGTCCAAGCTCTAACAGGGTCACCAAAGAACTAGACGCCGGTCGTCTTCGCATTCCAAGTTGCGGTGTTGCTGCACAGTATGGCTTTCATGAGCCGTATCCGCGATTCGAGTTGAGCCAAGTCCGGTTGATTTCTGTTGACTTGGAGGCACAATTGCAGACCTAGGACGGGCCCTCCGAGGTGTTCTCGCTGGACGACCAACTACGTGTTCAATAACGTAGCGACAATGCCGCTGCGCCAGACGGTTGTCGTTATCTCGCAATCTCTGTCTGTATTGGTCGTGTCCGGCTGCTCCGACGGTTAATCCCAAGAACAGTTGGACGCAAACGTCAAGCAAGCTGAAATGCGTACGAAAGCATACGGATCCGCGAATGGCCTCGAGGAGGGTTTGAAGGCAGGGAGAGCAGCGAGCACTTGCCCGAGCGGGTCTTGCCCGCGGTGATGGTTGGTACTACCTACGGGTGGACCGAGGAAGGCTCCCAGCCTCGGAGTATGGATCCTCACCGATGGAGTTGTATCGAGCGGTTCATCTCTGCAGTTTCGACCCCACCGCGCTCAGCTCCGTGGACCCTCGCACCGGGAAATCCTTTTCTGCGCGGCCAGACACTGATGATGATCGGATCGCGACGCGGCTCTGCC
>CAZPZK010000278.1:3893-4686 GCA_964591095.1 uncultured Moraxellaceae bacterium
GCCTACGGCGAGACGGCCCCAAGCCGGGCTTTGACGTGTGTGGCCAGCGGCTTGCGAAGGACAGCCCTCGCTCGCGTTACCACAGCGCCCACGAACTGGCGACCGAGATGGATCGTCTGGAAGAACATCTCGGTCGCCTAGCTATTACTTCGCTGCTCACCGCAGTCGGTTGTAGCCTCCGACTTCAACGAGGCGAGGGTTAGCCTCCTGAATAGACCTTGTCAGCTGCGTATTGCGCTTGCGCCGGTGTGAACTGTTCCCCTGCGGACGACGACAGTTGGTCGATAAGTCCCGACTTGGAGAACGACGAGTAATCGAGATAGTCCTTTGCCGCCCTGACGGCCTGCTCGTTCCAATCCACATCTATGTGGTTCACCGCGAACGTCGCATCAGCTTTCGAGAATCCTTCGCCAGCCGAAGACGACAGCTGGCCGATGAGTCCCGCCTTCGAGAATGATGAGAAGCTGAGGTAGTCCTCCGCAGCCTGTACAGCGTTCTCTTGCGCTGTAGTCATTTCGGGCGCGCTTGGAGCAGGCTTTTCCTTCGCGGTCTGCCCCTGATTGTTTCCACTCCCATTGCCGTTGCCGGTTTCTTCCGTCGAGCAACTATCTGCGCCCCCTACCAGCAGCGCAGAGGCAAGCAGTACGGGCACGAGCCACAGTCGATTCTTCTTCAATTTTCCCCCTCAGGTTGATTGAATTTGAGTTTACCGCCATCGTGTGAAACTCCCGATGTCGTACAGTTTTCGCGACAAACTCGCGCCAAGACGATCACGGCCTCCTACATCCAGGAC
>CAZPZK010000279.1:0-4676 GCA_964591095.1 uncultured Moraxellaceae bacterium
CAGAGGCGATCCGGACGGTCAGAACCAGTGTGGCTTTGTCAGGGATTGATCGGCCCCACAAGGTGATCTTGTTGACATCCAGCGTACCCAGCGAAGGAAAAACAACAACTTCGTTGAACCTGGCGGTTTCGTTGGCACAAATGGAAAAGGTTCTATTGATTGATGCCGACATGCGCCGCCCCTCCATTGGGAAAACGCTCGGTATTCCTCCCAATAGCCCGGGTTTGGCGAATGTGGTGGCGGGTACGGCGGAATTGGACGACTGCTTGCTGCATCTTGAGGAAGCCAATATTGATGTGCTTACAGCCGGCATGATCCCTCCCAATCCGTTGGAATTGCTTTCATCGCATCGCTTTGAAGAGATTATCCGTGGTTTGAGCGAGCGATATGACCGTATTGTTATCGATAGCCCTCCATCCATTCTCGTCAGTGACTCATTGGTCTTGTCCAAGATTGTGGATGCTGTTCTGTATGTTATCCGTTCGGATGCTACATCACATGGTACAGCCAAGGGCGGCTTGGCCAGAATGAAGGCGGCTAATGCCCCCCTGATTGGCGTGGTACTGAATAAGGTGAATATGCGTCGAGCGGCCAAGTACTATGGAGCGTATTCTGGGTATTACAATTATGGGTACGGGTATGGCTATGGTTACGGCTATGGGCATCGTCCAGAGAAGGAACCAAAAAGCTAAAGCACCACCGATACAGTGTAGTACGTTGTAAAAAAGCCCCGGCCGTTGTGTCGGGGCTTTCTTTTGGGGCATTTGGGGGGGGGCAGATTTACTGTGACGTATGGCTGTAATAGCAGAGCGATAAAGATTAGATGAAAGGAATGGATCGCGATATAAGCTGGAAAATAAGCAAAAGAGGGAAAAGAAAAGGGAGCCAAAAGGCTCCCTTTCCAGGCTACACCAAGTAATTACTTGGGAGCAGCGGCGCCACCAGTGGCATCCGGAGTGGCCTGGGGAGCAGTGCCATCAGCCGGAGCTTGGGGAGCGGCGCCATCGGTGGTGGCTTGAGGAGCAGCACCGTCCGGAGTGGCTTGGGGAGCAACGGGTTCCGGAGCCGGAGCCGGAGTCGGGGCAGCAGCTTCAGCAGCCGGGGCTTCGGCAGGAGCTTCTTCCTTCTTGGCGCAGCCAGCGAAAGCAATGGCGGCGGCGATAGAGGCGGCGATAGCGAGGTTCTTGAATTGCATGATGGTTCTCTCTCATGTTGAGTTAAGGAGGCTTGCAACCCAGTCACCCTGATGATTAGAGGTCATCACAGGGCTGAAATGCTTGCTTCCGGTTTGCGGCGTAAGAATAGTAACACTTGCAAACAAAAAAAGCATCTATCTTGTTGGACAATTTGCAACCAGGTGTGCTGGTCACGCTTAACCTGGGGGATTAAACCGATTGGTGTCGATGAACACCGGAGGAGGTGTGGGGGCGTCTTTGGATTTTTGGGTTTGTTTAAGGATATTGATCATGATCCCAATCTGGTGGTCCAACGCCAACGGGGCGTCTGGAAGCGGAGAAATGCCAGCGATAGCCCGGCTTTTCATGCCCAGTTCCTTAACACTTTGCCAATACCGGGATTGCAGGTCCCTGATGGCGACATCGGCGCCATTGGCGCTGGTGTCTGTTAAGAGGATGGCAAATGTATTGGGAGCGATGCATGTGAGGACATCACTGCGCCGGAGTCGGTTCTCCAGGAGGCGCGCAAACACCAGAATGCAGTGGTTTTCCAGTATCCGTCTGGATCGGAGGTGGTTGTTTTCGTAATGCTCCAGGCAAATGACGGCGAGCATGAACGGGGTCTGATTTCTTTGCTGATAAGGGATGAACAGGCCGGTAGCATGCATGAGCGCCGACTTGTTGCGAAGACCAGTAAAAGATTCAATGCCTGGTATCTGGTCATGCAATATTTGCCGTTGACGTTGGCTGGAATGGAGCAGCCAAATCAACAGCGCCCAAGGCAGACCCGCGAGCAGCAAAGGCGTATTTTGGTGCAGGGCAGCGGAACCGAGTAGTGCGCCGAGGCCGGTGGTCATGGCAAGGACCCAGGCGAAACGCCCTTGGAGTTCGAATAGCATCAATACGGAGGGTATGCATAGCAAGGCGAGGCTAAGCGGTGAATCGAGTATTGCCATCAAGGGCAGGGTGACCAAGACATCGAGCGCGGTGCTTGATTTGTTTAAAAACAGATTCCTGTTGCGGCGCAGGCGTAGTGGAATGATGGCGAGTTGCAACAGGGCGCATGCTGCAAGTGCCGCCAGAAGCTCGGAGGTGAATTTATGCCCCGAGGCTGCCAGGGGGGCTGTCATGATGAGGTTCATGCACGCGCGAATGCATGGCGCCAGCCAGCCAGGCAATGGGGACTCGGTTGGGTGAGGTAGGAGTGGCATGTGTTTACTCGGGCCCAGAAGTATCCGTGGGAGCCTCAAAATCATGGGGCATGCATCGAACATCCATGGTGATATGGAAAGGCTGTCTGTTAGAATTACTGGATTATACGCGCAACCAAAAATCAGTCAGCATGAATTACAAGCGCCTTACCCTCAGGCTGCAAATTGCCCTGTGGACCTTTCTGCTATGTCTGGGTGGTACCGGATGCTCCAGTCTTGTCGAAAAAAAAGTCAGCAGTTTTGCGGCGAATTTCACGGCAGCAATCCGGGATAATGACGATCCCGTCATCGTCGAGCAGGGAATACCGTCTTATTTGCTGATCATGGATGCGCTGGTGCGCAACAACCCCGGACAGATTTCCGCGTGGCAAGCCGCCTCATCATTGAATTCGGCCTATGCTTCCAGCTTCGTACGGGATGCCGACAGGGCAAAATTGTTGCATGACAAGGCCATGTCCTATGGATTCAAGGCACTGTGCCTCAGGGATGCGCGGTTATGCCACCCACGCGATCTGCCGCTGGATGCGCTTGCGCCAATGCTTCAGAAGATGGGGCGCGACGACGCTTCCTTATTGTTTGCCGTGGCTGGCTCCTGGGCGGGATGGATTCAATCCCACAGCGAAGACTGGAGCGCCGTGGCGGATTTGTCACGGGTCGAACTGCTGGTCAAACGGGTAATTGAGTTGGATGAACATTTCGAGCAGGGCATGCCCCACTTGTACTTGGGGGTTCTCGCAACTGTTCTGCCTCCCGCTCTGGGGGGGCGCCCAGAAGAGGGTAAAGCACACTTTGAAAAGGCAATCGCACTGTCCGAGGGTAAAAACCTGATGGCGAAAGTCTATTTTGCCCGCCAGTACGCCCGGGGTGTTTTTGATCGGGAGTTGCATGATCGCCTGCTGAACGAGGTTATGGCGGCAGAACCGCATGCACAATCCTTTACGTTGAGCAATCTGTTGGCCCGCCGAGAGGCAGAAGCACTACTAAAGTCTGCGGACGATTATTTCTAGAACCGGTGATCGGGAGAATATTGATGAAGCGCTTGATGCTGGCTCTGGTGATGGGCCTTGGAATGTCGCAAGGATTTGCCTTCACGCTGAAGGTCGCCACGTTATCTCCGGATGGGTCGGCCTGGATGTCCAAAATGCGCGCCGGGGCGGCGGAAGTTGAAAAGCGGACTCAGGGACGCGTGGCTTTCAAGTTTTATACCGGCGGCACCATGGGGAATGACAAGGCCGTGCTCAGCAAGATCAAAATTGGACAGTTGCATGGCGGCGCGGTAACCGCCGGCAGTCTGGCGGACTACAATCGGGATATTCAGGTATACGCGATGCCCTTGAAATTCAAGAGCTTTGCAGAGGTCGACTATGTGCGCTCAAGGATGGATGCACCGCTTTCGCGTTCACTGGAGTCGGGGGGGATGGTCAATTTCGGCTTTGCGGAAGCCGGATTTGCCTATGCCATGTCCAAAACCTCCCCCATCCCTTCGGTGACGGAGTTGCGTAAGCACAAGGTCTGGATACCCGAAAATGATCCCCAGTCCGCGGAAGCGCTGAAGGCTTTCCGGGTTGCGCCGATCCCCTTGTCGTTGGCGGATGTGCTTCCGGGCCTGCAAACGGGCATGGTGGATACGGTGGCTTCGTCTCCTATCGGCACCTTGGCCTTGCAGTGGCACACGCAGGTCAAGTATGTGACGGATTTACCGCTCAGCTATATTGTCGGCGTGCTGGCGATTGACCAGAAGGCCTTCGCCCGGATTGATGCGCCCGATCAGGTGGTGGTGCGCGAGGTCATGGTTCGGGTTTTTCGGGATATTGACAGGCAAAACCGGCAGGACAACCTGGCGGCGTGGGATACCCTGTTAAAGCAGGGTATCAAGGCGGTTCGCCCCTCCGCTTCAGAAGTGGCGGAGTGGGAGCGAGATGCTCTGCAGGCAGGGGACCGCATTGTCAAGGCGGGGATTGTGTCCCCAGCGGTCATCCAGCAACTGGATGACAACCTCAAGGCGTACCGGGCCGGAACCAGGTCATGACGGGACTGCGGCGCATCCTGAAGGTTGTTCATGGTTTTGAGGATTTGCTGGTTGCTTTGCTGCTGATTGTCATGATTGGCCTGGCGGTTACCCAGATTGTCCTCCGCAATGGATTTGATAGCGGCCTGGTGTGGGCGGACTCTTTACTGCGCGTACTTGTGCTGTGGATTGCCCTGATTGGCGCCATCGTCGCCAGCCGGGAGCGTCAGCATATCAGCATGGACTTGGTGACGCGTTATTTGTCGCCGCCCGCCCTCAAGG
>CAZPZK010000280.1:0-3066 GCA_964591095.1 uncultured Moraxellaceae bacterium
CTTATAATCTTTATCCTTGGGCTTGAGTGATTTACACAATGCTTCGGTGATAGGCATGACGGTTTACTCCGATGGAGAATGAATAGGCATGCTGAGTTTATGACTGATATTTTCTTTTAAAAACAATCGGTTTTTGGATGGTGTTGTATGACTAAGGGCCGGTTTGTCGTCCTCCGTGCCGCACCGTACATCAAACAAGAGTTGAATTTTACAAAGATTTACAAATATCTGGCGTGGATGAGGGCCGGGTGGTGAAGATCGTTCATTGATCGCTACTGGCAGAGGGGAGACCGAATCATGGTTGAACGAAGAATTTATGTTCCGCAGGGAGCAACGCGCTTGTGTCGAGACTTGGGTAAAGCAGCCAAGCGGACGCAAGATAGTAGAAGTGTGTTGGGGAAATTGTAGCTTGTCGGAGGATCGCATGTCGGTAACTCGTTTTGCCGGGGGTGTGTTACCGACAAAGTTACTGCATGCGATCGTTGGATTCCAATGTGCCCAGTTGGGTTCAGTGGAGCAACAAAAAACCGGCAAGTGCCGGTTTTTGTTGAAGTTTCGGAGCTTTTGGGAGCTTCTCGAAACGGTAATCTGGTGGCTATGACGGGACTCGAACCTGTGACCCCAGCATTATGAGTGCTGTGCTCTAACCAACTGAGCTACATAGCCGACGAGCTCTACAAGAGAGGCGCACATTTTCTTTTTCTGACGCCCTCTTGTCAACACTTTCCGCCCAAAAAACTAGCGGTCGAATCCCGTGTCGCGCAAAAATTGCGCCATATCCTTCAAATACTTGCCCTGATCCAGATGGATGATGTGATTTCCGGGAAACCAGTGCAGGCGGCAGCGTCCCCAATGTTCCCACAACAGACGCGTGTGCTTGGGTGGCGCCAGCCGGTCGCCCGCGCCGCTGATGATCATCAACTTCTCCTTGGGCAGCAGGGGTTTGTAGGTCAGCGGGCAGGATACCGCCATCGTGTGCCGCGCTTCGTGGATGTTGATGCCGCCGATACGCAATCCGGCCTTCAGGATCGGCGACACAGGAAACCATTCATACAACAGGTCCACCAGACTCACCACCGGCACATTGGGTAGGGCGAAGGACAAGCGGTCCTCGACCGCCGCCAGCACGCCGGTGGTGTATCCGCCCAGGGAAATGCCGGTCACGCCCGCCTTGGGCACCCCCAAGCGGAACAGGTAATCCAAAAACAGACGGAAATCATGGACCGCATGCGCCATGCATTCGTTGACATGCAAGATGCCGTGCGCGAAATAGCCATAGCCGCTGAACGGTGAGCCCGTGCTTTGGCGGCGGCCGTGGAAGGGCAGCGTCATCAGCAGCACATCATAGCCCTGCTTGTAGAACCACGGCAGCGCCAGGAAGCGACTGTTGACCCAGTAGGGGTCGGCCATAAAGCCGTGGATCACGCAGATGGTGGGGCGCGGCTCGCCGGGATGGCGCCAGTGTTCCGCCCAGGCGATGCGGTTCTTGCGGTGACTGGCGTAGGCCGCCCGCAGCTTGGGATTGACGGCCTCGAACGGGCTTTCAAAGGACAGCAGTTCACAGGTGCCGCCGTCATCCGGTTTGAAGTCGAGCGGTCCGGGCTTGCCCTTGCGGATGGTCACATCCTTTTCCGGCTTGCGGTAGAACAGGCCGGGATCCTGCCGGTCGGCCAGTTGCTGGTAGAAATAACGGTCCTTTGCGTCCCGCATCAGTTGCGGCGGCCACAGGGTGGTGGGCAGGCAACAGGCGGCGGCGTATCCGGCCATCAGCGTGCGCAGGCCGATATCCACCACGGCGGTGCTTTCCACCAGCGTCTGGGTGCGGAAGTCGAGATAGAAATCGTCGGGAAACTTGTGGAAGCTGGGCTCCAGATTCTGCCACCAGGGTTGTGGCGGCATGAAGTTGCGGCTGTGGCCGTAAGTCTGGTTGGCCACGCGGGAGACTATGGAGGAGAGGGCTTCCATCAGGCGCGCTCACTGTGCTAGTTATTGTACGAATGTACGGTAACATAGCGGTTCACGCGGCGGACAGCAAGCCCGATGACGAGTCGGCGGAAATCGATGGACGGGAAGCTTTCAGTGGACTTCGCTGCGGCAGTCCATCAAATTGCGGGTGGCCTGCGTCTGCAGTTCCGTGCCTTCCTCGCTGAACTTGCGGGCCTTGTCCGGGTTGTGCAGCAGCAACTGATCGAAGCTCTGGATGTGGTTGTCGATGCCTCTCAGCATCCGGATGCGGACCTCGGACAGGCAGCCGCCCGGCTTGCGGGCTTCGACCAGGCTCCGCAATTCGGCCAATTCCTGCAACGGGGAATGCAGGTCGCCCGGCTCGCGGTTGCTGCTCCGGGCAAAGATGCCTTGCCACTCGGCATTAAGCCGCTGGAATTCCACCAGTTCCTTTTGCGTCGCCGATTGTTCATCGAGGGTCATGGCGGCGGTCACCGCCGGGTAGTGCATGGCCTTGGCGCGCTCCTCGCAGCCCGCAATCATCTTGTCGGCCTGATCCAGCAACCGAGGCGTGGCGATCATGGCGTCGCGCGGCACGGTATCGCCATTCTGGTTATACTCGCTGAACAACGGAATCACCGCCGTGATGCCCTCGCTGATATGAATGCGGACTTCGGTCAGGCAGCGCGACAGCGGTTCGATACGCTGGACCTCGGTGCGCAGGGCAAAGAGATCGGCATAGGATGACATCACGGTTGCCGCAGGACGCTTCATCGCTCCTTGCATCAGTTTGTCCCAGCGCTGCATGACCCCGCGCAGGCGCTGGATGCTGGTCTTGTCATCCAGCCGCCGGCCCTCGCGCAGCGTAAGCGCCCGAGCGGCTTCGGGGACTTCCCGCCAGTTGTTGTCCAGCAGGCGCAATTGGGTGGTGGTCTCCGCTTCGGCCACGGCCATGACCTGGCGGATGCGGTTGTCCACCGCGCGCTGGTGTTCCAGGGAGGCCCTGACCTGCTGGTTCCAGTAAAACAGCACGGCCAGGGCGATGACCATCAGGATGGCCAGCACGGTCAGACGACGAATCCATCGGGTGGGGCGGTCGGCGTCGGCATAGTGTTGGGGCAT
>CAZPZK010000280.1:3076-4611 GCA_964591095.1 uncultured Moraxellaceae bacterium
ATGGACTCTCCGTGAAAACAGGCGGCCGAACATTCGGTCCAGGTCGCGCATGATACGGTGAAGGCGAAATCCGGGCCAGTATTCCGATCAGGCGGCAGGAAAAACCCCATGCTTTTGCCCCTGCGCAAGGCCGGAATGGACAGCGTATGTTATAAGCGGCATCAATGGCCCGGCAGAGAGGCCGACGCAAACCCGGAATCCGGGGATGAATAATCCAGCATCAGCTGCAAGCGCGGGCGACCCGGAGGGCCCAAGCATGAAAGATATCCACGCCGTTATAACCTGGCTAGCCGTGGGGCTGCTCAGTGCTTGCGGCAAGCCGCCGTCCGATCATCTGGATGGCTATGTCGAAACTGAACCGGTACGGCTGGCGGCACCGGTGGCGGGGCGGCTGGTGGAGCTGAAAGCCGATTTCGGTCATACGCTCAACCCCGGTGATATTGCCTACCGGCTCGACACCGACAACGAACAACTCTCCGTCGCCGAGGCGCGGGCGCGCATCCGTCAAGCCGAAGCGCAGGCGCGCGATTTGCAAAGCGGCAAGCGTCCGGTGGAACTGGCGGTCTACGAGGCCAATGTCCGCGCCGCCGAAGCGTCGCTGCACGCCATCGAGGTCGATCTCAAGCGCCAGCAGGAAATGAACGCACAAGGTTATGTCTCCAATTCCACACTGGACGTGCTCAAGGCCCGTCGCAATGCCGAGGCTGCACAACTGGAGCAGATGAAGGCGCAACTGGCCTCCGCCCGTCTGGCCGCGCGCGAGCAGGCGCAGGCGGCGGCACAGGCAGGGGTGGACGTGGCGAAGGAACAGCAGGCGCAACGCAACTGGCTGCTAGGCCAGAAAACCGTATTGTCGCCTATAGCCGGGAGGGTGGAGCAGGTTTATTTCCGGCCGGGCGAATGGGTGCCCGCCGGGAGTCCGGTGCTGAGCCTGCTGGGGCCGCAGGCGGTAAAAGTACGTTTCTACATTCCCGAACCGCTGCTGGCGAAGTTGCCCCAAGGGCAGAAGATCAAGGTTCGCTGTGACGGTTGCGGGCAGCCGCTGGACGCGACGCTGAGCTATGTCGCCCGCGAGGCCGAGTTCACGCCGCCGGTGATTTACAACAAGGACAACCGTGTGCGGCTGGTGTTCATGGCGGAAGCGAAGCCGCTGCCGGAGCAGGCGGTGCACCTGCGCCCCGGCCAGCCGGTCGAGGTGGTGCTGCCATGAGCGGCGAAACGGAATGGGTGATTGATGTCCGCGATCTGACCAAGCGTTACGGCGACAAGACCGTGGTCGATCGGTTGGAGATGAAGGTGCGGCGAGGAGAAATCGACGGTTTCCTCGGCCCCAACGGTTCCGGCAAAACCACCTCCATCCGCATGATGTGCGGCCTGCTGACCCCGGATGGCGGCAGCGGCCACACGCTGGGTTACGATGTGCTGAAGGACGCCGCCGCCATCAAGCGCGAAGTCGGTTACATGACACAGCGTTTCGGCCTTTATGACGACCTGAGCATCCGCGAAAACCTCGATTTCATCGCCCGTGTCTACGG
>CAZPZK010000281.1:0-4596 GCA_964591095.1 uncultured Moraxellaceae bacterium
GAAATACGAACAATTCCGGCAATTACCGCCCGCCGAACAGGCCAGCCTGAAAAGGCGCTGGCAATGGTTTCGCAATCTTCCGCCGGAAGAGCGCGAGGCCTTGCGCGCCCGCTGGGAAGCCTTGACGCCCGAAGAACGTCAGTCACTGAAGCAACGGCTGCGCGAGGCGTCGCCCCGGGAGCGCCGCCAACTCCGCCGGGATTTCCTGCAGCGGCATCGTCCCGCTCGCTAGTCCGCTGTCAATCGAACATTAAAGAGTCAAGGAGACCTCAACATGAATCGGCACCTGTGCTTACCGCTACTCTGGCTGGGTCTGGGCATCACGCAAACCGTGCAGGCGGCGGCTGAACCGGAGTGGCGCTTTTCCCTGGACGGCAGCTACCTCAGGGAGTCCTATCCGCGCGGAACACTGACGACATGGGCGGCCCGGATCAATCCCGGAGTGCAATGGGGCGCGATGAACTTCTATCTGGATATCCCCTGGTACGGCAAGGAAGCCGACTTCAGCGGCGTGGTCAGCCTCACCGGTCCGCGCGGCCGAGTGCTGGCAACGCGCGCCATTCGCCGCAACGAACAATTTGAAGGGATGGGGGATGTCACCGCCGGCCTGAGTTATGAATTGGCGACGGGAATTGATGCCCTTGAGATCAATACCGGTCTCAGCTTCAAAAGCGATACGGGAGATGCCGGACAATTGATGGGGTCGGACACCCGGGACACCAGCCTCACACTGGATGGGAATTGGCATTTTGACGCCTGGACGCTGGAAGCCGGCGTCGGCCACACCTGGAGCGTAAGCCCTGCCAGCTCGGTGGGCGCCAAGGACCACTGGTTATTCTGGAACACGGGAGTGACCCATGCCTTCAGCAGCCGGTTGTCCGCTTCACTGCGCTGGGCCGACCAACAACCGGCGGCCACGCAAGCACCGGATCAAGGCATGGCAAGACTGACCCTGGACTGGGCCGCTACCGAGCAATGGATGCTGCACGCCGGTTACGGGCGTCATAACGCCGGTCAAGTGACCGGTCAGCCCGAAAGCGAAATTACCCTCGGGCTGTCCTGGCAACCCTAGCCGCAAGCCTCAATCCTCTTCATCCTCGCCTTCCACTTCCATCCGCAGCTCCTTGATCTTCCGGGTCAGGGTGTTGCGGCCCCAACCCAGCACCTCGGCTGCATCGCGACGACGTCCGCCGGTATGGTTCAGCGCGGCGGTTATCATCACCCGTTCAAAAGCAGGTAACGCCGTATTGAGGATTTCACGCGTTCCCGACGCCAGGGCCTTGCGTGTCCACTCCGCCAGCGCCTGCTCCCAGGTCTGAACAGGCCTGACCACTTCATGCGTGCTGACCTGCTGCAACTCCGGAGGCAGGTCGGCAATCAGGATCTCCCTTCCCGAAGCCATGACCGTCAGCCAGCGGCAGGTATTTTCGAGTTGACGGACATTACCCGGCCACGGCAACTGCTGCATGAACGCGGCCGTTTCTGGCCGCAGCATCTTGGTCTCCACGCTCAATTCCCTGGCCGCCCGTGCCAGGAAATGCTGCGCCAGCATGCCGATATCCTCCCGGCGATCACGCAGACGGGGAATGTGAATACGAATCACATTAAGGCGGTGATAGAGGTCTTCCCGGAATTTTCCTTCCGCCACCAGACGCTCAAGATTTTGGTGAGTGGCGGCGATGATGCGAACATCGACCTTGACCGGTACATGGCCGCCGACACGGTAGAACTCGCCATCCGCCAGCACCCGCAACAGGCGCGTCTGGGTATCCAGCGGCATATCCCCGATTTCATCAAGAAACAGCGTGCCGTGGTTGGCTTGTTCAAATCGCCCCTGCCGCAAGGAGGTTGCGCCGGTAAAGGCCCCCTTTTCGTGGCCAAACAACTCGGACTCCATCAGGTCCTTGGGAATCGCGGCCATGTTCAGGGCGATAAAGGGACGACTGCTACGCGGCGAATGACGATGTAACGCATGCGCCACCAGTTCCTTGCCAGTCCCGGACTCCCCATTGATCAACACGGTAATGTGTGATTGCGACAGGCGGCCAATGGCGCGAAACACTTCCTGCATCGCCGGGGATTCCCCAATGATGTCGACGCTTTTGAGCGGCGTCGCGGAGGGAATCGAGGCCTGGTGCTGTTCGTGATGATGCGCCACCGCCCGTCTGACCAGACTGATGGCTTCGTCAACATCAAAAGGTTTGGGCAAGTATTCAAAGGCGCCGCCCTGATAGGAAGAAACCGCTGAATCCAGATCCGAATGCGCGGTCATGACGATGACCGGAATATCCGGATTCTCCACCCGGATCTTGCCCAACAGGGTCAGGCCGTCGATGCCGGGCATGCGGATATCCGTGACGATGGCGTGCGGCTTTTCCTTGGCCAGACGCGCCAGCAAATGCTGCGCATCCTCAAACGCCGTCGCCTGAAATCCTTCCTGCATCAGTGCCTTCTCCAGCACCCAGCGGATGGAGCGGTCGTCATCAACAATCCAAACCTTGTCATCTTCCGTCATGGCTGTTCTCCAAAGGCAAATAAATACTGAATACCGTCTGACCGGGTTGTGAGTCACACTCGATCAAACCGTGATATTGATGAATGATGTCCTGGGCAATCGAAAGTCCCAGCCCAGTGCCACTGGCCCTGCCACTGACCATCGGGTAGAAAATACGCTCGATCAGGCCGGGAGGGATTCCAGGGCCGTTATCAATAATGTCGATCCGCATGACAATGCGATGCCGAATGGCGCCAATGGTGAATTGCCGTTGCGCGCGCGTGCGCAAGGTAATCATCGGCGGCAATTTCTGGGCCGGGTTTTCGCGCAGGGCCTGCACGGCATTGCCCGCAATATTCAGAATCGCCTGGATCAACTGGTCTGGGTCCGCGCGCAAATCCGGCAACGACAGATCATAGTCGCGGACAATGCCAATCTCCCCTTCCGCTTCAACCAGAACCAGCGACCGTATACGTTCCAGACATTCATGAATGTTCACGGCCTGGAGGTCCGGAAGCTTGCGGGGGCCCAGCATGCGATCGGCCAGGTTGCGCAACCTGTCCGCTTCATCAATGATGATGGCGGTATATTCCGCGAGATTGCTGTCAGGCAGCGCCTTGGACAGTAATTGCGCGGCACCCCGGATGCCTCCCAGCGGATTCTTGATTTCATGCGCCACCCCCCGCACCAGTTGCCGGGTCGCCTGATGATTGGAAAGAATGGATTCCTCCCTGGAAATCCGCAGCAAACGGTCTATTTGCTGCATTTCCATCAATAACGAAGGCGGTTGTCCCGGTATTAACAGCGCGGCAACCGTGTAATCAACGTGAATCTCATTTACTCCCACTCTGAGATGCGCCTCACGCTTGGTAAACGGGTGAGCCGTCTTCAGGGTGTTTTCGATGACATGAATGGCATCTTCCCCGGAGACATCAAAGAAGACCTCGCGCAAATGGTGGCCTTGCGCCCGGTTGCGACTGACCGCGAGCAGCATTTCCGCCGCCGGATTGAGGTAAGTGACATACAGTTTGTCATCCGTCATCAGGACGGCTGTACTCAGGTGGTCAAGAATCTGCTTGTAGCTTTCTGGACTGATTTGGACCACGAATGGCTTCCTGTGGATTATCGGGATAAGGTTTAGACCGCCTGCCCTGTTTTACTGCAATAAGCGCACCACTTTTGACATTGCAGGATTTTGCCCAATCAAATTAACCATAATGGTGCGCAATGAACATATTTCGTTCCATCTGCGGAAAATTATGCATCATCTCGGTGCACTCACGAAAATGCCGAGTAACCGCCTGGCCTGTTGCCGCTGGAAGGCTGGTTAGCCCATTGTCGAGCAGGTACAATCTGCCCGCCTTATTTCCCTCTCCTTCGCCGAGGTCCAGATGTCGCAGCAACAGCCTAAAGTCGGATTTGTCTCATTGGGATGCCCCAAGAACCTGGTGGATTCCGAGCGTATCCTGACCCAGTTGCGTTCCGAGGGATACACTATCTCGCCGGACTATGACGGAGCAGATCTGGTAGTCGTCAATACCTGCGGATTCATCGAGTCTGCTGTCAAGGAATCACTGGATGCCATTGGCGAGGCCCTCAAGGAGAATGGCAAGGTCATTGTCACCGGCTGCCTCGGCGTCAAGGAGTCCCAGATCCGGGACGCTCACCCCAATGTCCTTAAGGTAACCGGTCCCCATGCCTATGAAGAGGTTATGACCGCGGTACACAGCTACCTGCCACCCAAGCATGACCCCTATGTTGACCTGGTGCCTCCGCAGGGTCTTAAACTGACTCCCCGGCATTATGCCTACCTCAAGATATCCGAAGGCTGTAATCACCGTTGCACATTTTGCATTATTCCTTCCATGCGCGGCGATCTGGTTTCCCGCCCCATCGGCTCCGTGATGAGCGAAGCGGAAAACCTGGTCAAGTCCGGTGTTCGCGAATTGCTGGTCATCTCCCAGGACACGTCGGCCTATGGCGTCGACCTGAAATACAAACTTGATTTCTGGAACGGGCGGCCGCTCAAGACGCGAATGTTCGAACTCTGCGAAGCGTTGGGAGAGTTGGGGGTCTGGGTTCGCTTACACTACGTGTACCCG
>CAZPZK010000282.1:0-4562 GCA_964591095.1 uncultured Moraxellaceae bacterium
CCCTGCGCCCCACCCGCGACATTTGCTATCATCCGGTCTTTGCTTATCCTCAGGACACGGCGGATCATGATTGTCGGCATCGACCTCGGCACCACCAACAGTCTCGTCGCCGTCTGGAAAGACGGGCAGGCCTGCCTGATTCCCAATGCCTTGGGCAGCGTGCTGACCCCCTCTGTGGTCAGCGTCGATGACAACGGCCAGTTGCTGGTCGGCCAAGCCGCCAAGGAACGCCTCGTCACCCACCCGGCACTCACAGCAGCCGCCTTCAAGCGCTTCATGGGCAGCCAGAAGACCTACCTGCTGGGGCGCAGGGCTTTTCGCCCGGAAGAGCTATCGGCGCTGGTGCTGTCCTCGCTGAAGGCCGATGCCGAGGCCTGGCTGGGGGAGACGGTATCCGAAGCCATCATTACCGTTCCCGCCTATTTCAACGACATCCAGCGCAACGCCACCCGCATCGCCGCCGAACTGGCGGGCCTGAAGGTCCTGCGGCTACTGAACGAGCCGACCGCCGCCGCGATGGCTTACGGCTTGCACCAAGCCGATGGCGAAAGCCAATTCCTCGTCCTCGATCTGGGCGGCGGCACCTTCGATGTCACGCTGCTTGATCTGTTTGAAGGTGTCATGGAGGTCCGGGCCAGCGCCGGCGATAACTGCCTCGGAGGCGAAGACTTCACCGCCGCCCTTGCCGAAGGGTTTATCCAGCACGCATTGACGCACCAGCACCAAACTCCGGCCTTCTGGGAGAGGCATGCCGCTCAGGTTCTGGCTGCGGCGGAACTGGCCAAGCGCCAGTTGTCCTCCGGGTCCGGCCAGACCGTGACGATGACTGTCCGCGCCGGTGAGCAGCGCATTGAATGGAGCCTGAACGAGGACATCCTGCTGGGTCTGAGCAAGAAACTGCTGGAACGGATCCGCCTGCCGATTGAAAAGGCCCTGCGCGACTCCCGAGTCAAGCTGAGCGAACTGGATGAGGTGGTGCTGGTGGGCGGCGCCACGCGGATGCCGATCCTGCGCAAGCTGGTGGTGCAGATGTTCGGACGCTTCCCGGCCACGCAACTGCATCCGGACGAGGCGATTGCCCTCGGCGCCGCCGTGCAGGCCGGACTGACCGCGCGCGATGCGGCGCTGGATGAAGTCGTCATGACCGATGTCGCGCCTTATTCCATGGGCGTCGACACCTCCATCCGCACCGGCGAGAACGAATATGCCCACGGCCAGTTCTCGCCCATCATTGAACGCAACACCGTCATTCCGGCCAGCAAGGTACAGACCTATTATCCGATGCACGACCGCCAGAGCACCGTGGAATTCGGCATCTACCAAGGCGAGGCGCGACTGGTGAAAGACAATATCTTTCTTGGCAAGATCACGGTCGCCGTACCGCCGGGCAAGGCGTCCGAGGTTGGCATTGATGTCCGTTTCTCTTATGACGTCAACGGCGTGCTGGAGGTGGATATCGCCACATCCAGCACCGGCGAACGCAAGCAACTGGTGATCCAGAACGATGCCGGCGCGCTGACGCCGGAACAAGTCCAGGAGTCCCTGCGCAAGTTGGCGGCGCTGAAGATCCATCCGCGCGAACAGATGGAAAACCGGACGCTGGTCGCACGCGCCGAACGCCTCTTCAGCCAGTCGCTGGGAGTGGCGAGGGAATCGGTGCGCCATCATATCGCAGTCTTTGAGGCGGTGCTCGACCGCCAGAATCCCCAGGAAATCCGCCACGCCGCCGCCCGTTTCAAGGAGTACCTGGACAGCCTGGATGTCGAGATTTTCCATTAATGACACCGTGGGAAATCCTCGGGCTGGAGCCCACGGCGGACGAACGACGCATCAAGCGCGCTTACGCGCGTCTGTTGAAGGAAAATCGTCCGGATGAAGACAAAGAGGGATTCCTGCGCTTGCGCCAGGCCTATGAACAGGCGCTGCAACTGAAGGACTGGTTGCCGTCTGTCAGCACGGAAGCCGATGAGGGCAAAAACGGACCGGCCTCCCCGCTCCCGGAGGCACCCCTGAGCGACGGCGCGACGGCGCCACCCCTTCAGGAACCCGAACCACCGCCGCGCCGGCCCGAACCGGCCGCCAGACCGCAGCTGCCCGTGCCTGAGGTCAGGCGCCCGGAAACACCGCCGCCCCCACCGCAACGGGACCTCCCGGTTCCCGCCCGCACGCGCACCGACTACCGTCGCGGCTGGAAGTCCGCTGCCCGTCTGTCAGAAAGCGCGCTGGCCGACAGGATTCGACAGGATCTCGAAGACCCGGTCCTGATCCATCTGGAAAAACGCGCTGACTATGAACAGGCGTTGCTGGCCTGGCTGCTGCAGCAAAAGCAACCGCACGAAGCGGCATTCCGCGCCGCCGTGGAGCTCTTGCACTGGGAGGCGCGCACCGGTCATGGCGCGGCCTGGCCCTGGAGCGAGCTGGAGCGCTACCAGCGCCGGTGCCGGCTGCATGCCTTTTTCCGCGACCCGGCGGCCTTTGCCGAGGAGTCCCCGGCGCTTTGCCTGTGGCTGGCGCAGGATGCGTTGCCGGAGCCGGCCCGACGTCCGTGGCTGCGCCGGGTGCTGTTCAAGCGAGCCGGACTGAAACAGGAACTGGCCGCGCTCCGCAGTCGCTACCACGACGTGCTGAGCCACGAACCCGAGGGGCTGGCGCGCCTGGAAATTCTTGACCAGGCGCTCGCGGCTTTCCCGATGGAGAAGCTGACCGGACTTCTCTCCGGTATCCTGCTGACGGTCCTTTTCCTGACGCTCTCCGGCAACATCGGCGATGGCGGCGCTTCCGGCTTGCTGGCCTTCCTGCTGGGCCTGGGCGTCCTCGCCTTCACCGTCCACACCGGCTACCGCCTCTTCCGCGACCACCTCTGGCCCGCGCTCCTCAGATTGTTGTCCAACCTGCTAAACCCACCCTCCTGGACCTGGACCACCGGTCTGTTGACCTGCGGGCTGGCCATCGGCCTCCCAAGCGGTTTGCTCGCTTTGCGGATGCCGCATCTGGCTCCCCACCTGCGGGGCTGGCTTGACGCGTCCGCCTGTCTCCTGCTGCCGGGGCTGAGCATGCTCTGGAATCGGCTCAGCGACTTGCTGGCGGAAGCCGGCCCCGAGAGCCGGCTTGTTCGATGGAGCCGGAATGGCTGGCTGCAGGGGCTGCTCTTCCTGCTCTTTGTGCCGCTGATGTTCACCCTGTTCAATGCCGCCTTTCCGGTCACTCCCCTGCCCGTCGCCAAGACCTTGGCGTTGGGCGTGATCCTGCCTTCCGGACTGGCTTTTACCGCGCTCAGGATCAGCCTTCGCCTGGGTCCCGGTTTGCCACGCCGTTACCTGCTTTATTTGGCGCTGACCACCGTCTCCACCGCAGCGTTGCTAACGGGGGCCGACCAGCGCGACAGCGTGTTCGGCGCCCTGTTGCTCGCCCTCTTCCTGCTGGCGCCGGTGCTGGTCAGGGTGGAAACCCGACCCGCCGCCTTAAACGCCAAGCCGATGGCTTCGGTATTCTGCCGCCTGATTTTCGGCTTCCTCTTTTTCGCGCTTGGCGCCTGGAGCTATTCCGGCTATGGCGAACACGGCCGGCTGAGCGGTCTGGTCGGCATGGGCTGCCTGCTCTGGGTTGCCCTTTACGCGGTGGCGCGTGATCCGAACCCGGCCTGACCGCCCGCGGGGCGGGTGCATGCGCGCGGGGGTTTTGCTAAGATTCGCCGTTTACTCCTTGCAGTCTGACCCCGGTACTTTGCCATGACCATGGACACCTCCTTCAATCCTTCCGACCTCGAGCAACGCTGGTACGAGCACTGGGAAAAACAGGGCTACTTCGCCCCCAGCGGTCAGGGCGCGCCCTACTGCATCATGATTCCGCCGCCCAACGTCACCGGCTCGCTGCACATGGGTCACGGCTTCAACAACACCATCATGGACAGCCTGATCCGCTACCACCGCATGACCGGCCGCAACACGCTGTGGCAACCCGGCACCGACCACGCCGGCATCGCCACGCAGATGGTGGTGGAGCGGCAACTGGGCTTGCAGAACATCACCCGCCATGACCTCGGCCGCGAGAAGTTCCTCGACAAGGTGTGGGAATGGAAGGCGCAGTCCGGCGGCACGATCACCCGTCAGATCCGCCGCCTCGGTTCGTCGGTGGACTGGAGCCGCGAGCGCTTCACCATGGACGACGGCCTGTCGAACGCGGTGAAGGAAGCCTTTGTGCGCCTGTATGAGGACGGCCTGATCTATCGCGGCAAGCGGCTGGTGAACTGGGACCCGAAACTGCACACCGCCATTTCCGATCTGGAAGTGGTGAGCGAGGAAGAAAAAGGCTCGCTGTGGCATTTCCGCTATACGCTGGAAGACGGCAGCGGTTATCTAGTGGTGGCGACGACGCGTCCGGAAACCCTGCTCGGGGACACCGCTGTCGCCGTCAACCCGGAAGACGAACGCTATCAAGCGCTTATCGGGAAACGTGTCCGCCTGCCTATTACTGGTCGTTTAGTGCCGATCATTGCTGATAGCTATGTGGATAAAGAGTTCGGTACGGGATGTGTGAAGATTACTCCCGCGCACGACTTCAAT
>CAZPZK010000283.1:0-3812 GCA_964591095.1 uncultured Moraxellaceae bacterium
CGTGGTCGGGGGGGGTTGCGCCGCCAGCGTGCAGCGGTGACGGGGGGTTTTTACCCCAAAATAAAATGCGGCCGGGGCGTTTTGCCGCCGGGCCCGCGACATCACAAACAACGGACAACTACACACCCCTCGTGTCATGAAAACAACGCCTTTCCCCACCTGCAGACCTACACATCCAATGCTATAGTCAGTCTCGTGTCATTCCCCGGAGCCTCCGTATGAACCTTGCCGAAACCATCTATCAACGCAGTTTGCGACTCCCCGAAGCCGCCGCGCGCGAGGCATTGGACTTTATTGAGTTCCTGGAAATGCGTTATGGCAAGGAGGAGCCGTCGGCGGACACGGTGGCGGCCCCTCGCAAGCGTAGGGCAGGAAGCGCGGCCGGACGCTTGGTCATTGTGAGCGACGACCAGGCGCATCTGGAGGATTTCAAGGACTACATGCCTTGAAGCTCTTGCTGGATACCCATGCGCTGCTCTGGTTTCTGACCGACTCGCCCGCGCTCTCGAAAACGGCCCGCGAACTGATTGAGGATGCCGGAAATACGGTCTATGTCAGCCCGGCCAGCTATTGGGAAATCGCCATCAAGATCAGTCTGGGCAAATACCGGCTGCCTGAGCCTTTGGCTATCTTTATGGATCGGGAACTATCCGGGAATGACCTGACCATCCTGCCCATTTCCACCCGCCATGCGGATTGCGTGTCGGGGTTGCCCTTTCACCATCGCGACCCCTTTGACCGGCTGATTATTGCGCAGTCTCTGGTGGAGGAAATGCCTTTGTTAAGCGTGGATGTCGCCATGGATGCGTATGAGGTGAAGCGTATCTGGTAGTCGGCGGCACCCTTCAGAAATCCGGCGAATTGTTGTTGCGCCCTTGTGAACGGCCGGTGGTGCCCGCCAGCGTCCTGCGCTGACAGCGGGGGATTTCCCCCCAAAAAAGCGCGCCGGGCGGCTTGCCGCCCGGCGCGCGATCAGGAATGCCGCGAGGCCATTACTCCAGAAAATCCACCGTCAGCTGCATCTTCCCCCTCGGCTGCGGCATCACCACCGGCTGCCCGTTCTGCTGCGCTCGGATTTCCGGGCTGTAGGCCAGCGCCACTTCGCTGACCTTGCCCGCCGCGTCACTTCCCCCCGACACATCCTCAAAGGCGATCGACAGCAGGTTCGGCGTGCCCGCCGGATTCAGCCCGGCGCGGCTGATCGGGAAGTAATCGGGATCGGTATTCATCCACATGTCGCGCATCGCCCGACCCCAGAAGCCGCGGCCGACCCAGCCGTCGCCGCTCAGCCAGCGGCCGATCAGCTGGCCGTTCAGCCACACCGTGGCCTTCATCCGCTCGCCGCCCAGACGCAGGGACAACGGCGCATACTGGTTCAGCACGCTCGGCAACTGCGCCGCATCAAATTTGGTCCGGTACCAGCGCACTTCCCCTTTCGCCAGGCTCATCGGCAGGGTGTAGGCCGGCCAGGAGGCATCGTTGTAGCTGCTGTTCATCAACCCCATGCGCTCGCCGCCCAGATCGGCCCGCACCGACCAGTTGGTCAGGTCGTTGCCGCCAATGCGCGCCGTACCCAGCAACCCCTTCTGGCTGTCAAAGCCCAGCGCCGGCATCTTCATGTTGGTGGCGGCCAGCGTGCCGCGCGGCCACATGAAGCTGCCGTGCCCCCAGATTTCGGTGCGGAAGGCGATCACGTTCTTGCCCGCCTTCAGGTAAGGCTTCAGCGACGGGAACTGGTAGTTACCGTTCCACGAGTCGGAGTCCAGCTCGGTGCCCAGCGGCAACTGCGTGCTCAGGTAGGTGCCGTTGACATAGATGCCGACGATGTCCGAGGCATGTTCCACATAGAGCGAAGCGTCCTCGTACCAGTACGGCGCGTGGTCGAAGTTGATCTCGGCGCGGTACCAGGCGTGGCCGGTGTAGATGCCCTTGCTTTCCAGTGACTGCGGCTGGCCGGTCCACTTCGTCCAGGCGCTGGTGTCGTGCGACGGATTCGCTTCCGCCATGTCGCTGGCGGCCTTGCCGCTCATCAGGCTGGGCAGCGGCGCCAGCGCGGGAATGCTGGTCGGCTTGCTGTAGGTGGCGCTTTGCGTGGCGCTGTCCCATGCGTACTGCACCGCCAGGTTGCCGATCTGCATGCGGCGCGGCGACATCACGAACAGCGGACGCGCGGCGGCGTCATATTCCGCACCGGTATTGAAGCTGTAGCTGCTGACCGTCGCGCTTTCGTTCAGGTAATCCGGACCGGCCACCACCAGGTCCCGGCCGTTGGCTTTCGGAAACCAGAACCGACCGGCCTCATCGGAGGTGGTGACGACCACCCGCACCTTGCGGCCGGAGGCGGCCTGCGCCACCAACTCCAGGTGCGGCGTGTGGGTGTAGGTTACCGCCAGCTTGCCATTGGCGAATTCCGCCACGTTGACGCCGCTGTCGCGGGCCAGGATTTGCGCGCCCGCGCCCAGGCCGTCCAGCACCAGTTCGCCCTGGCTGTTGGCGGCGCCGTGCACGATCAGCAGCGCATCGCCGTTGAAGTCGCGCAGGGTCAACAGTTCACTGGTGGTCCAGGCCAGCTTGCCGGCGTTGGCGATGGGCAGGTCCTGCACCAGGAGCATGGCGTAGTCGTTGCTGGCCGTGCCGAACTGGCTGGGCGGCGCATCCGGATTCACCGGCACGGTCAGCGGCGCATACCGGGGGAAGCTTTGGCCGTTGAGGGTAATGCCGTTGAGGCCGACGGTCTGGGCACTGCCCGACTGGTTGACCACGCCGAGGAAACGCACGCCCTGCTCGCCCTGCAGCCAATAGTTGACCTTACCGCCGTTCTCCACCGCGCCAAGACTGGCGTTGGCGATGCTGTAGCCGGCGCTGGTGGCGGTTCCGGCCGGGGCGAAGTACGGCTCGACGCTGTCGAAGAACAGGTTGTCGCGGCGGAAGCCGTGGAACGACGGCCGCAGGATGCCGGACGGCGAGATCGGGCCGTAGTAGTCGACGACGCCGTGGAAGTAGGCAATCTGCGGCGACACGAAGCCGTTCATGATGTTGTTGACGCTGCTGAAGTCGAAGGCGTTGTCAACGCTGCGGGTGTTGAGGACGATGGCGTTGCGATAGCCCGGCGTCATCATGCCCACGGCGTTGAAGGCAAAGGCCGCATCGAGGCCGCCCAGCAGCAGGCGCTTGATCTTCACCGGGTCGCGGTCGGTCTCGGTGGTGCCGCTGGGCATGTTCACATAGGCGCCGCCGTGGTTGGCGGGGTTGTGCATGTCGTTCAGCAGGTCGATGGCGGTGCGCTCCGGCAGGTCGCCGCCCAGGCCGTTGTAGATGTTGGGCACGGGGATGATGCCCGCCACGTCGCCGGTGGCCGAGGCCTTGCCGTCACCCGGACAGGTGGTCAGCGGCACGGTGATGCCGTCGTTGCGGACGATGTCGCGCAGCGCGCTGAAATAGGCGGCGGGGTTGTAGGTCTGCCACAAGCCGCGCTCGGGGCCACCCTGATAGCCGAACAGCTTGTCGGCCTCGTGGAAAGGCTGGAACCAGTTGTACTCGTTTTCCAGGGAATAGAGGATGATCGGGCCGCCGCGATCGGCAAAGAAATCGCGCACTTCGGCATTGAGGCGGCGCAGGTAGCGTCCGGCATAGTTCAGATAGTCCGGGTCGTGGGTGCGCAGGTTGGGCTTGCCGTCGGCGGCGATATCCTTCTTGGTGGACATCGCCGTCAACCAGCCGGGGATGCCGCCGCCGTCCATCTCGTTGGTGATGTAGGGGCCGGGGCGCAGGTAGACATACAGACCCAGATCCTTGCACAACTGGACGAAGGT
>CAZPZK010000283.1:3822-4562 GCA_964591095.1 uncultured Moraxellaceae bacterium
CAGGTTCTGGAAGTTGAACTGGTTGTTGCGCGGCTCGACACTGTTCCAGGCCACGTAGAGATCAACGGTGTTGAAGCCGGCGGCCTTGAAGCGTTGCAGACGGTCGCGCCACTCGCTTTGCGGAATGCGGAACCACTGCACGGTGCCGCCGCGCAGCAGCTTGTACTGGCCGTTGATCTTGTAGCCCTTCGCATCCACGCTTACGGGATAGGGCTGCCCGTCCGCGAGCGTCGCGTGCGCCAGTCCGGTGGCGGAGGCCAGCGCGATGCCGGCGGCAAGCAAGTGTTGTTTCATCGTCATGTCACCCAAAACAGAACAGAGGAAAATGCCTCTTGAAAAACCGGCCCTACATAACCGGATTGTCGGACAATATAGCAGGGTGATTTTTAAACGATTGATAATTGCCGACAGCTTGACTGGGAATTGCGGCCAACCCGAGCAGCTTGGCGCAGAATGGCAAAACACATTGAAAAATATACACTTATGCAGACAACCGTCCCTTCGTCCAACGCACTTCGTCTGCGAAATTCAGCCACTTGTTTCCATATAAAAAAAATGGGTATAGACTCAAAATATCTACAATTACATTCCTAACCATTTGAGGGATTATCATGAATATCCTGAAAAAAAGCCTGAGCCTGGCCGTGCTGGGCCTGTCACTGGGCGGCTGCTACTTTGACGACAACCCGGAAACCCCGATCATTTCCCCCGCCGAACCGCATATCGCCCTGTTTGGCGTC
>CAZPZK010000284.1:0-4533 GCA_964591095.1 uncultured Moraxellaceae bacterium
ACCGGCTGGCTGGGAACCGATCTCTTCATGTTGGCGGACGGTAAGGCCTGGGACTACAGCTTCATGCTGTTCCAGATGATGTTTGCCGCCACCGCCACCACCATCGTGTCCGGCGCCATGGCCGAACGCACCCACTATGGGGCCTATCTGATCGGCGCGATCGTCATCAGCGGCTTTCTCTATCCGGTTTTTGGCAGCTGGGCCTGGGGTGCCTACGAGAACGGCACAGGCTGGCTGAAAGCCCTGGGCTTCGTCGACTTCGCCGGATCAACGGTGGTGCACTCCCTGGGCGGCTGGATCGCACTGGCCGGGATCATCATTGTCGGACCGCGGCTGGGGCGCTTTGGCGCGGATGGCGAATCACGCTCCATTCCCGGCCACAATCTCGGGCTGGTAGCGCTGGGCGGCTTCCTGCTCTGGTTTGGCTGGTTTGGTTTCAACGGCGGGTCGACGCTGGTCGGCGACGCCAGTATCGGCAAGATCATCCTCAATACGCATCTGGCCGCCTGCGCCGGGGCCAGTGGCATCGCCGCGCTAAGCTGGCTGCTCAACAAACCGGTGCTGCTGACCAACACGGTCAACGGTTCCCTGGGCGGCTTGGTCGCCGTCACCGCCGGTTGCGCCAGCATGGATCCGCAGTTCGCCATTGTGACCGGACTGCTGGCGGGCGCCATTACCCTTTTCGGCCCGTTGCTGCTGGCCCGCTTCCGGCTGGACGATGTGGTCGATGCCGTCAGTGTGCATGGCTTTTGCGGCGCTTGGGGCACCTTGGCCGCCGGGCTGTTCTATGCCGGAGACCTGTTCAGCCCGGAGCGTATCGGTGTCCAGCTGATCGGCATCGGCGTCTGTTTTGCCTGGGGCTTTGGCGGCGGTCTGGTGATGTACAAGATGATCGACAGCCTGATCGGCCTGCGCGCCAGCCCCATGCACGAGCAGCGTGGCCTGGACTATACCGAGCATGCGGAACTGGGATACCCGGAATTCCAGCACACCAAGATTTTCAATCCTGACCATCTGGCCCAACGCAGCGAAATCTAAGGAGTCGCCATGAGCATTCCCTTACGCCGCCACCCCGATGACAGCCACCCGGCTTTACAAGGAGACGCCATGTTTCTTGCCCGAAAGAACGCCATTTCCAACGCACTGAGCCCTTACCTCAACGGGGACAGCTTGGCGCACGCCATGCAAATCTGGGAAATGAAATATGCCAACCAGCCCACCTTTGCCATGCAGCGCTTCATCAGTGAGTTTCTGGACGGCAACCTGGCCGGCCAGCGCTCACGCATCCTGCAGGCCCTGTTTCTGGCGTTGCACAACATCGGCGGTGCGCCGACCGAAGAAACGACTGCCACACCGCCTGTCGACGCGACCGTCTACAGTAACCTCAGCGCGCTACGGGTATTTTCCAGCCTGGTCGAACAGGTGCTGGCGCTGACGCCGCGTGATCAGGAAACCCGTATCCGGCTGGCAACCCTCAACCAACTGCCCCGTTTGAAGGTGGATGAGCCAACCCGCCGCGATCTTTATGCCTGGCTTAGCCAGCGTTATCCCCTGCCCGCCCAGTTCCGCATGACACAGCCGGCCATGCGCCAGTTCGTCAATCTCGTGTATATCGCGCTGTGCGAACAACTGGGTCCGATAAAGGCGGATGCGGTGCTGCACGACTCCGTCCAGCGCGTCGAAAACCAGTCCAGGGAGGATTTTCCCGTCCGCGACCTGTTGTAGCCCGCGCCAAGGGTATCCGCCAGGGATGGCGTTTGCGGTATGCTAGCCGCCATGATGCCCCAGCAATCGCTTCTCAAGGGCCTGGCCCTGCTCAGCCTGTCCGCCCTGCTGTTTTCGGCCATGGGTGTGATGATCCGCATGGCCTCGCACAGCGTGGACAACGCCACCGTGGTGTTTGCGCGCAACCTGACCGGTACGCTGTTGTTGCTGCCGTTGGCCGTGACCGGAGGGCGGGTGTTCCTGCACACTACGGTTCCCCTCAAGCACCTGTGGCGGGCATTGGTGGGTCTGGCGGCCATGTACGGTTTCTTTTACGCCATCGCCCATCTGCCACTGTCAAACGCCATGGTCTTCACCTACTCCTCGCCGGTTTTCATTCCCTTGGTGGCCTGGCTGTTCCTCAAGGAGCGGATCACGCCGCTGATGGGTCTGGCCGCGGCGGTGGGCATGATCGGCGTGGTGCTGGTGGCCAAGCCCGATCAGGGCATGATCAATTGGCTCAGCCTGGTGGGCATTGCCTCCAGTCTGCTGGCATCGATGGCCTTTGTCACGGTGCGGGCGCTGACCGCCACGGAACCTCCCACCCGCATCGTGTTCTATTTCTGCCTGATCTCGACGCTGGTCTCGGCCATCCCGATGTTCTGGTACGCGCGCCCGATGACGCTGGTGGAAACCGGCTATCTGGGCGCGGCCGGAACGCTGGCCACCCTGAGCCAGATTTCCTTGTCGAAAGCTTACGGCTACGCCCCGGCGGGCAAGATCGGTCCCGCCAACTACCTCGCGATCATTTTTGCCGGTTTCTGGGCCTGGTTACTGTGGGGGGAAGTGCCGGATGCGACCGCGATCGCCGGCATGGCGCTGATCTTCCTCGCGCTGCTGTTATGCCTGCCCCGCGACACCGTCCGGGCCGCACGGGTGACCGACGAGCTTTGAGGCTTCCGGCCGGCCCGGCGCCATGCTAAAACAGGAAATGCTGACTCACGGAGGTCGCCCATGACTGCTGTTCCTGTCTCGCCGGGCCGTTTTCCCACGGCGCTCGCCGCTGTTTTCGCGGTTTTCTTCGTCGTGCTCGGAATCGAACCGGTGTCGCGGCAGGTCTGGATCGCGGAGGTGACGCCGGTCATCGCCGTCTTCGGACTGCTGGTCCTGACCTGGAAGCGCTTCCTGTTCAGCCGCACCGCCTATGGCCTCATGGCCTTCTGGCTGTTCTGGCATACCATCGGCGGCCATTACACCTTCGCCAATGTGCCCTTTGGCTTCGTCACCGACTTGCTCGGCGCCGACCGCAACCATTTCGACCGCATCGGCCACTTCTCCGTAGGCTTCTATGCCTTCCCGATCCTGGAAATCCTGGAGCGGAAATACGGGTTGCCGCGCCTCTTTTCCGCTTTATTCGCGCTGTTCACCATCATGAGCATCGCGGCGGGCTATGAAATCATCGAGTGGTGGTACGCGGCGGCGGAAGGCGGTTCGGCCGGGGTGGAGTTCCTCGGCTCGCAAGGGGATATCTGGGACGCTCAGAAGGACATGCTGGCGGACACCCTGGGCGCGGTGTTCGCCATTGTCTGGTACCTGACGGCCAACCGCCGGAACTGACGGGCCGGATGTCGGAAATCAGCCGTACTGAAGTCCCAGCAAGGCACAGTTCTCGCGGTCCGGCACCTCCGGAAAGGCATAGGCGATAATTTCCAGATTCCCGGTGCCCATGAACACATACGGAAAGCCGTTATCGTTCAGGGTCTTGAGCAACGACTTCGGGGTAAATCCGCGCTTGTGGGCAAAAAAGTCCTGACCGCTGCGCTCGATTTCCAGCCCCCAGCCGTAAATCACGTCATGCGCGGTGATCGGTCCCGCCGGTGACTGGTAGAGCACATCATCGATCTCCATGCCCTTGCCGACCACCGTGCGCAGGACCTCGCCGATATCCGGCACCCGGACATCGATAAATCCCCCCGGCTTGAGGACATGCCGGAAGCCCCGCAGCACCTTGACGGCATCGTGACGGTAATAATGTTCCAGGTTATGCGAACAATACACGGACTCGTACTGCGCGGCCGGCGTCTTGACCAACTCCCGTGCGTCGCACAGCAGATCCGGTTTTCCCCGGGGGTCGATATCGAGCAAGTGGTTTTCCCAGCCCTGGTAGTGTGGCGGCAATGGAATACGGCGGTCATTCCCACCCACGTTCAATACTTTTTTCACGGCTCGCGGCCTCCTGCATGTCATCCGGTCTTGTTGTTATCCGCAGGCTGCCGTGGGCATGAGCTCCGGCAGCGATTGTCCCGAGGGCAGTCAGGGCTTCTTCGGTCCCTTGGCGAGCAGCTCGTTGAAGTCCGCCGGGTTCATTCCGGGCGGAATCGGACCCGGCGCCCCCCCCATCTTGCCGCCCTTGCCCTGCATGCCGCGCAACCCCTTGATCATCTTGCTGATGCCCGACGGAGTGGACAGTTTCTTCATCATCTTTTCCATCTGCGCGTGCTGCTTGAGCAGACGGTTGATGTCCTGGATCTGCACGCCGGCGCCCGCGGCGATACGGCGCTTGCGCGAGCCGTTGATAACATCCGGCTTGTGTCGCTCAAGAGGCGTCATCGACTGGATGATCGCTTCCATCTGCTTCATCATCTTTTCCGGAGCGCCGGAAGCCATCGCCTGCTGCACGGCTCCGCTGTTCATGCCGGGCAGTTTGTCCATGAAACCCATCATGCCGCCCATGGCCTTCATCTGCTGGAACTGCACCAGCAGGTCCTCCAGATTGAAGCCGCCGCCGCGTCGCAACTTCTTGGCGATTTTTTCCGCTTTTTCCTTGTC
>CAZPZK010000285.1:0-4525 GCA_964591095.1 uncultured Moraxellaceae bacterium
TGGACGTGGACGAGAGTGCGCGGTTGTGGCTGGCGGAGCATGGCTACGACAAGCACATGGGCGCGCGGCCGATGGCCCGGGTGATTCAGGAAAACCTGAAGAAGCCGCTGGCGGAGATAATCCTGTTTGGCGAGTTGGCCGGTCATGGCGGTCAGGTGCATGTCACGGTCGAAAACGGGAAGATTGCCTTGCATGTGGAGACGGCGGAGCGGAAAACGGCTGCACCAGCGTAGGGCGTTGTCATTATAGGCGGCACGGGCGTTTTCGCCGCGCCGCCATTAATGGCTTGTGGTTACCTTGAACTGGCGGACAACATCAATAACCCATGTAACGCCGCCCAAACGCAAAAAGCCACTCACAGGTGGCTTTTTGACTAACAACAGTGGCTTATCAGCGGACGCGGTAGGTGATGCGTCCCTTGGACAGGTCGTAGGGGGTCATCTCGACCTTGACCTGATCGCCGGTCAGAATGCGGATGTAGTGCTTGCGCATTTTACCGGAAATATGAGCGGTGATGACGTGGCCGTTTTCCAGTTGAACCCGAAACATGGTATTGGGCAGGGTGTCAATCACCGTGCCATCCATCTCAATCTGCTCTTCTTTGTTTGACATAGCAACCCTGAAGCGATTATAAAACATGCACATGCGTGCCGGTGGGGCGACATTTTGCCCGAAATCCCCCCGGATAGCAAAGAAAAATGTCCGACAAACCGGAATTTGACGATGGCCGGGCACCACGGCCATCGCCAAACCGATGCTCGGGTCAGGCCGAACGCGTCGCCAGCCAGTCCGCGATCACCTTCCAGATATGTTCCGGCGCCTTGCTGCTGTGCACCAACCCCAGATGCCCGCCGGGAACCACCCGAAACTCCTTATCGGTGGAAGACACATAGTCCATCAGGGTTTCCACGGCCGCCGGCGTCACCATATTGTCGGTCTTGCCCGCGAACACCAGCATTGAGCTGGTGATTTCGGACAAGCGCATCTCGCGCTCACCGATGGTCATGTAGCCCTTGGCCAATTCGTTATCAATCCAGATCCGCACCGACATATCCTGCACAATGCCGCCGGGATAAGCGACCATGCCATCCAGAAAGGCCGATGTGGTGGCGTGGTTGATCACAAAATCACGATCCGCCAACTTGCCCAGCAATTCCCAATAGCCGCGCAGATTGCTGACCGGGTCCATCAGCTTGAACCCCAGCGTGTTCATCCAGCCCGGCGTGTGCAACCACTGCGGATTGACATTATGGATACGGAATCCGGTGTTTTCCCGTACCCATTCGGCCTGACGGTTCATGAACTGGTACATCCTGCCCAGCCTGCCGGAGGCATGGCTGTTGATGGGCGAACCCAGCACCATCAGGTTGCGGATATGCTTGTCCTGGTTCAGCGCGGTGTAGCAAAGCACGCAAATGCCGCCCATGCTCCAGCCATGCAGCGACAAATCCTGCGAGCCGCTATGCTCGCGCACCCGCGCCAAAAACTCCGGCATCAACTTGCCGCAATAAGTCGCCAGATTATAGTGCGCATGGCGGCGGCGGGGCACGCCCCAGTCAATCAGGTAAATGTCGTAGCCGCGCGCCTGCAGGTAACGGATCATGCTGCGCTCGGGAAACAGGTCATAAATGAACATGTTGACCGCCAGCGGCGGCACGATCACCAGCGGCACGGCATGACGCTGATGCTGCACCGGCACTTTCACCCCATCCAGCAGAATATAATCCTCAACCAGCGGATGATAATGCCGCAAGCGCACCAGGCCGTTGTCGTGGATCACTTCATACGGGCTGCGCCCGGCCAGCACCATTTCCTGGGGCTTGAGCAGGCGGTCCGACAGATTGCGCACGGCGCGGCGGGCGGTTTTGCGGGCGGGCTTGAGTTTGCGGAGGGCGGTGTTCTGGGTCATACGGGTCTTCCGGCGGAGTGGACACGCGCGAATCATAGGGGACTGATCATGAACTGTCAGTGGCAATAATCCCATTGACAGGCACAAAAAGGTCAATTGCACGAATTTTGACGGCGGGAAGCGGATGACCGCCGTCAAGGGTTTAACTGCCATCTGCTATCATGCGCGCCTTTCCGCCCACCGCTTGCCCTGGATGCGCTCCGTCATGTCCCACGTTGTCATTGCCGCTCTCTACCAGTTTCGCGCCGTCGAAAATCCGGCTGAACTGCAGTCGTCGTTAAAGTCATTTTGTGCCGAGCGGGGGATCCGGGGCACGCTGATCGTGGCCGGGGAGGGCATCAATGGCACGGTGTCCGGCAGCCGCGAGGCCATCACCGCCTTGCATGAGCGGCTGGTGGAACACGGGTTTACGCGCATGGAATACAAGGAATCGTTGGCGGACGATCATCCCTTCCGCAAGCTCAAGATCAAGCTGAAAGCGGAGATCGTCACGCTCGGCGTACCGGTCAATCCCCGGGAACAGGTGGGTACTTACCTCGATCCCAAACAGTGGCACGAGCTGATTCAACAGCCCGATGTGCTGGTGATCGATACCCGCAATGACTATGAGGTGCTGACCGGCACCTTCAAGGGCGCGATTGACCCCAAGACGCGCACCTTTGGCGAGTTTCCCGACTACGTGACGCGGGAACTGGCGGATGCCAAGGACAAGAAGATCGCCATGTTCTGTACCGGCGGCATCCGTTGTGAAAAGTCGACCAGCTACCTGCTGCAGGAAGGATTCCGCGAGGTCTATCACCTCAAGGGCGGCATCCTCAATTATCTGGCGGAAATTCCTGACAACCAGAGCCTCTGGGAAGGGGAGTGCTTTGTCTTTGACAACCGGGTCGGAGTGGAGCACGGCGTTCATCCGGGTCATACCCGCATGTGCTTTGGCTGCGGCCATCCCTTGCTGGAGGCTGATTTTGCCCATCCGCGCTATGAGGAAGGCGTAGCCTGCGGGTGGTGCGCGGACAAGACCACGGAGGAGCAAAAGGCGCGGTTCCGCATGCGCCAGCGCCAGCATGAACAGGAGCGGCAGCGGGGCGGTCAGGCGTAGTCGTAAGGACCGCCGGCTTGCAACGCCCGTTGGTAGGCCGGGCGGGCGTGCACTTTTTTCACCCAGGAGGCGATATGCGGATACTGGCCATTCACGCGTCCGGCCATGGCTGCCTCCAGCGGAAAACTCATCTGAAAGTCAGCCCCGGTCATTTGCGCGCCCGCAAACCAGGCCTGTGACGCCAGGTGTCGCTCGATAAAATCCATGTTATTGCGGATATTCGGTCCCACAAATGATGACATGACCTTGTCGGCAATTCCGTGGGTGACCGGCTTCAGAAAAAAGGGCACCGGCGCGCTGCGCACCTTGTCAAACACCAGCTTCATCACCAAGGGTGGCATCAGCGAGCCTTCCGCAAAATGCATCCAGTAGGTGTACTGACGATGGTCAGCGCTACCAGGCTCCGGCAACAGCCGGTCGCGGGCATAATTCCACACCAGATACTCAATAATGGCGCCAGACTCGGCCACGGTAATCTCGCCATCGGTGATGACCGGCGATTTGCCCAGCGGATGCACCTGTTTCAGTTCGGGCGGCGCCAACTGCGTCTTGCGATCCCGCTGGTAAGGCTGGATGCGGTACGGAATCTCCAGTTCTTCCAGCAGCCAGAGGATGCGCTGTGAACGGGAATTATTGAGGTGGTGAAGGATGATCATGACGGTCCGTCCTCACGGAATACAAGGCAATAACTAGAATGATGAACCGGGTTCGGTGAGAAATACCACTTCTTCGGCCGTGGATTCACGCCCCAGGATGCGGTTGCGGTGGGGAAAACGGCCGAAGCGCTGGATGATGTCCTGATGGCGGATGGCAAAAGTCAGGAAAAAAGCAAAAGTCTTCATCTGCGAGGCTGAAACCTGCGAGGCCAGCTCGCGGAACAAAGTAACGCTCTGCTGCTGATCCTCCGCGTCTTCCGAATGTTCCAGCGGCAGATAGAAAAATACCCGCTCAATTGGACGCAGCTGCCGGTCCGCGTGGCAAGCCAGGCCCTCGCGGCACCATTGCCGGGCCTTGGCATCTCCGGCAAAGGCCTCGGGTGAATCCCGGTAAATATTCCGCGTGAACTGGTCGACCAGCAGGATCAGCGCCAAGCGACCGCGCGGCTCCGGCAGCCAGTCGTCCAGCGCCCCGGATTGCGCCTGCAACACCAACTCGGCGAAGCGCTCGCGCATGTCAGCATCAACCTCCGGGTCCTTGGACCACCACAAACCCGACTGCCGGTTGGCGACCACCGTGTCGTCAACCAAGGGACCAAACCAGAAATCGAGAACCGCGTGATAGGGTGCGAGCATGATGCCTTCCTGGATCAGGGTGAGGAGAAAAGGGGGCGGTTAACAGCCCGTGTGAAGCCGAAAGTGGATAACCGGTGATACCAGTCAGTGCGCCGGACTGTCAACCATTGAGAAGTGAAAGTGAAGATGATGGGGCGGTGTCACTCCGCAGGAAGGTGATCGCCGTGAAAATCGAGTAGGAGGCGGGGTCACCCCCGCCGTCCTCTCACACCACCGTACGTGCGG
>CAZPZK010000286.1:0-4492 GCA_964591095.1 uncultured Moraxellaceae bacterium
GCGCAGGACTTCAAGCACCTCGGGGCGACTGAAGTTATCAGGCACTTCCTCGTCTTCGGACAGAGCCTTGCGCAGCTTGGTACCGGAGACCTTGACGTGATTCTTTTCGTCATGGGGGCAAGTCTTGGTGGATGCCATGCCGCCACAGGCGTTGCACCAGAAGGTCCAGTCAATCTTCAGCGGTTGGGTGACGAGGGCATCCTTCGGGATTTCCTCGAAAATGTGCTGCGCATCGAACGGACCGTAGTACTCGCCGACACCGGCATGATCACGGCCGACAATCAGGTGCGAGCAACCGTAGTTCTGACGGAACAAGGCATGCAGCAAGGCTTCGCGCGGCCCGGCATAGCGCATGTCCAGCGGGTATCCTGACTGGATCACCGTGTCCTTCTTGAAATACTTGTCGATCAGAACGCCAATCGCCTCCTGCCGCACTTCAGCGGGAATATCACCCGGCTTCAGGGCGCCCAACAGCGAATGAATCATCACGCCATCACAGATTTCCACGGCAATCTTGGCCAGATATTCGTGCGAACGGTGCATCGGGTTGCGGGTCTGGAAAGCCGCGATTGTATTCCAGCCCTTTTCCTCGAACAGCTTGCGGGTTTCAGCGGGGGTCATGTAAATCCCGGCGTACTTGACCGGAAACTCACCTTGCGACAGCACCTTGACCGGTCCGGCCAGATTGATATCGCCCTGCTCCATCACCATCTTGACGCCGGGATGCGCGGGGTCGTTGGTACGGAAGACTTCGCGGCATTCCAGCGCCTTGTCGATGCCGTATTTTTCCGTCAGGGTCAGGGTGGCCATGATTTCACCCGTCTCGCTGTCCACCAGCGCGACATCCTCACCCACCGTCAAGCCATCCGCCGTTGCGGCATCGGTCGACAATGTGATGGGAATTGGCCAGAACAGCCCGTTGGCCAGCGTCATCTTCGTGCAAACACTTTGCCAGTCATCCTTGCCCATGAAGCCCTGCAGCGGGGTAAATCCGCCGATACCCAACATGATCAGGTCGCCGCACTCACGGGAACTGATGTTGACTTGCTTCAAGGTTTTGGCGCGAGCCAACTCGGCTGCCAGGGCATCACCTTCCAGCAGCAAGGGCAGCAGCACATCGCTGCCGTGGGGTTTGACGAGTGACATATAAATTCCTCAGTGTCTTGCGGTAAGCGGAAAAGGCGGCAATTATACGCGCCTCTTCCCGCATCTCTCCAGCCAAAATGGCCAACGCTTATCTGATTTACTGTCGCTCCGGTTTCGAAAAGGAGGCCGCCGCTGAATTACAGCACCACGCTGACAAGCTGGGCTGGACCGGATACCTCAAGAGCCGCTCGGACTGTGGCTATGTTCTCTTTTGTGGACAGGACCTCCCTGAACACGGTCCGGATGCCCCGCAATGGCAACAATTGGTTTTTGCACGACAGCTGGTGTTCCTGGAACAGGCGGAACCGTTGAAACTGGATGCGAGCGACCGGATCACCCCGCTGGTGAGCCGGTTGTCGGGACACACCTATCGGAATTTGCAGCTGGAAAGCCCTGACACCAACGAAGGCAATGCCCTGAGCGGCTTTTTCAAGTCGTTTGGAGGCACTCTGCGATCCGTTCTCGACAAGAGAGGCATTCTTCGAAAAAAAGCCACGCAACAACTGCATCTGTTCTTCCTTGACTCCACAACCGCCTATGTCGGTCACGCCTATCCCGACAATGCTTCGCCCTGGCCACAGGGCATCCCCCGGCTGAAGTACCCCCGTGAGGCGCCCAGTCGCTCCACGCTGAAGTTGGAAGAGGCCTTCCAGACCTTTTTGACGGCCGACGAGAGCACGGAGTGGTTACGGGAAGGATTAACGGCGGTCGATCTTGGCGCGGCTCCCGGGGGGTGGACCTGGCAATTGGTCAAGCGCGGACTGCAGGTCACCGCCATAGACAACGGTCCCATGGACAAGGCCCTGATGCAGAGCGGCCAGGTTGAACACTTGAGAGTTGATGGCTTTCGCTACCGCCCTGAACGCCCGGTCACCTGGTTGGTTTGCGATATGATCGAGAGCCCTGCCCGAGTCGCTCGGACCGTGGCTTCCTGGATCGCGGACGGTGATGCCAAACGCGCCATATTCAACCTTAAGCTTCCGATGAAAAAGCGTCATGAAGAACTCCTGCACTGCAGGGATCTCATCACGGACCACCTGGCGGACCATAACGTCCGCTTTCGGATTCAGATCAAGCAGTTGTACCATGACCGCGAGGAGGTGACGGTCTATCTTGTCCGGGATTGAGGGGACCGCATCAAGCCGGATTGGGGATATCCAGAAAACGGTGCTCCACCCCCAACTCCCTACCCAACAACTCTCCGAGGGCCTGAATCCCGTAGCGCTCGGTGGCGTGATGGCCGGCCGCAAAATAGTGGATTCCGGCCTCACGGGCGATATGGGTAGTTGGCTCGGAAATTTCACCACTGATATAGGCGTCACACCCCATTTGAACCGCCTGTTCGATAAAGCCCTGAGCGCCCCCGGTACAGAATCCGATACGACGGATCTTTTCAGGACCACCGGGGACATGTAATGGCGGCCTTTCCAAGACTTGCTGTAAGCGCTCGCTTAGCCAGGCCACATCCACAGCCTCTGGCAGATCCGCGTAATTGCCAACCTGTCCCGGACTGTTTGGGAACAGAGGCCCGCTGACCGGTAATCCCAATCGGGCGGCAAACATGGCATTGTTGCCAACTTCAGGATGGCCGTCCAGGGGCAAGTGATACGCCAACAACGACAGATCATTGAACAACAAGGTTTTCAGGCGCTCCTTCCTGATTCCGGTTACGCAGGGGCTTTCGCCTTTCCAAAAGTAGCCATGATGCACCAGTACCGCGTCCGCTCCCCAACGTACCGCCTCCTCCAGTAATGGCTGGCACGCTGTCACCCCAGTCATTACACGCCGCACTTCATCACGGCCCGCCACCTGCAGGCCATTCGGGCAATAGTCCTGATATAGCCAAGGCTGAAGGGTATGTTGTAACAGGTCAATCACTTGTCGTAACGTGGCCATACGATTTACCGAAAGAAGTCTTGCAGTTGCCGAAGTCAGCCCTAAATATAATCCACTGAAGTATTCCCTGACAGGAAATCCGTATGCTCACCGCACCTGCCCGTCTGTTTCTGGCCACCAGCTCCGTCACTGTCATCCTTTCCGGATGCCAACCGAAGGAAGAAACTCCCGCAGAAACCGCACCCACCCGCATTACACTTAGCCAGGAGCGTGTCCCCACTCCACTGAATCACGCACAGGGCCTCATTGTTTCCTACGCTGACACCGTCAGGCTCGCCGCACCGGCAGTTGTCAATATCTATACAACCGAAACCGTCAAGCACCGCCGTCATCCCTTCATGGACGACCCGTTCTTTCGACGGTTTTTTGAGCAGCGCGGCGAGCCGGATGCCCCGGCGGAATCGAAGGCAGGCCTTGGCTCCGGAGTCATTGTCTCTCGTGATGGCTATATCCTGACCAACAACCACGTCGTCAGTCAGGCAAGCCAGATCATTGTTGCCCTTCAGGATGGACGGAAGGCAAAAGCGAGTATCATTGGCACCGATCCGGACTCGGATCTGGCGGTTATCCGCATCAACCTCCGTGACCTTCCTTCACTGCCCTTCAAAAGTTCGCCAAGCCAGGTTGGTGATGTGGTTCTGGCCATCGGCAACCCCTTCGGCGTAGGCCAAACGGTCACCCAGGGTATCGTTTCCGCTCTGGGACGCAACGGCCTGGGCATCAACACCTACGATGACTTCATCCAGACCGATGCCGCCATCAATCCCGGAAACTCCGGAGGCGCCCTGATTGATGCCTCTGGGAATCTGGTAGGCATCAACTCCGCCATCTATTCCCGCTCAGGGGGCAGCATGGGCATCGGTTTTGCCATTCCGGCCAAACTGGCACAGCAAGTGATGCTCGAAATCATTGAACACGGTCAGGTCATTCGTGGCTGGTTGGGCGTGGAGATCAAAGGCGGTGACACCACCTTCAATGAGGACGGCACGCTTAAGAATCAATCCGGACCTGGCGTCGAGATAGCCGGCGTGGTGAGGGGCGGGCCTGCCGCCGAGGGAGGTCTTGAACCGGGAGACATCATTCTCAGCCTGAATGGCCAAGCCGTCAGCGAGGCCAGTCAACTGGTAAACCGTATTGGAGCCCTAAAGCCCGACACCCGTGTCAAATTGCTTATTAAGCGCGGTTCTCGCGAACTTGAACTGGCCATCGTGGTGGGAAAGCGCCCCAAGGCTGAATCATCCGCGGCGGAAGAGTAAGCCAACGGTAGGATAAGGCGGCCTCAGGAGGCACACATCTCTTGCAGCGCCGCCGTCACGGAATGATTTTCATCAGGGCTGCCAATGGTAAAACGCAGGCAGTCCGCCAACAGCGGATGCGCCCCATCCAGACACTTGATCAGTATGCCTCGGCTCTTAAGCCCTTCAAACAGCGCTCTTGCCTGGCCCTTGGG
>CAZPZK010000287.1:0-4486 GCA_964591095.1 uncultured Moraxellaceae bacterium
TCGACCACCGCCACCTTGACGCCGGTGCGCAGGCCGGGGTCCAGGCCCAGCGTGGCGCGCAGCCCGGCGGGGGCGGCCATCAGCAGGCTTTTCAGGTTCTGGCCGAAGACGCGGATCGCTTCCTCGTCCGCCTTCTGCTTCAGCTCGGTCAGCACGTTGCTTTCCAGATGCGGTTGCAGCTTGATGCGCCAGGTCCAGCGCACTACTTCCTGCAGCCATTTGTCGGCGGGGCGGCCCTGGTCGCTGATGCCGTTGTGTCCGGCCACCATGCCTTCGCCCGGATGCGAGGTCCCCGGTTCGATGTCCGGCAGATTTGCACCCAGCGTGAGGATGCCTTCATTCCGGCCGCGGAACATCGCCAGCGCCCGGTGCGAGGGCAGGTCGAGGATGTTTTCGTGGCTCTCAAAATAGTCCCGGAATTTCGCGCCTTCCTCTTCCTTGCCTTCCACCACCTTGCTGAACAGATGCGATTCCTGCTGGAACCACGGCCGTACCTTGCCCAGCAGGTCCGGGTCTTCGGCGAAGCGTTCCATCAGGATGTACTTGGCGCCGTCCAGCACCGCCTTGGTGTCGGCATAGCCCTCGCAGACAAACCCGGCGGCCATTTCCTCTGGAGACTTCGTCGGGTCGGCCAGCAGGCTGTCGGCCAGCGGCTGGATGCCGGCGGCGATGGCCAGCTGGCCCTTGGTGGTGCGCTTCGGCTTGTACGGCAGGTAGAGGTCTTCCAGCACGGATTTGGTGTCGGCGGACTGGATCTTTTGTTTCAGTTCGTCGCTCAGCTTGCCCTGTTCGGCGATGCTGCCGAGGATGGCGGCGCGGCGGTCTTCCAGCTCGCGCAGGTACAGCAGGCGTTCCTGCAGGTTGCGCAGCTGGGTGTCGTCCAGGCCTTGCGTCACTTCCTTGCGGTAACGGGCGATAAAGGGCACGGTGGCCCCCCCGTCCAGCAGGTCGACGGCGGCCTGCACCTGTTCGGGGCGAACCGTCAGTTCGCGGGCAATCTGTTGCGTCAGCATGTTCATCGTGATTCCCTGGTCGGGCCTGAAATGGCGGGCATTATAGCCAGTCCGGGGCGTTTTTCTACGCGCCGCCGCCGCCGTGACGCCGGGCTGGTTCAGGTTTGCCGGTAAAAGTGTTAGCTTAGGCTGACAAATGACGTCCCATGGCCGAGAGAGTCACATGGAAAAAAACCACGACAACGCCGATCATTCCGAAAACAAAGATGCCCACAAGATTCTGGTGGTCGATGATGACATCCGTCTGCGCACCCTGCTGCAGCGGTTTCTGGAAGAACAGGGCTTTGTGGTCAAGGCCGTGGCGGATGCCTCGCAGATGGACCGGCTGCTGGCGCGCGAGCTGTTTTCCTTGATGGTGCTGGACTTCATGCTGCCCGGCGAGGACGGCCTCGCCATCTGTCGCCGACTCCGCGCCTCCAATAATCCGTTGCCCATCATCATGCTGACGGCGCGGGGCGCTGATTCCGACCGCATCAGCGGTCTGGAGTCCGGTGCGGATGATTACCTGCCCAAGCCCTTCAATCCGCAGGAATTGCTGGCCCGCATCAAGGCGGTGCTGCGTCGGCAGGTGCGCGAGCTGCCCGGCGCGCCGTCGCAGCAGGTGGAAGTGGTGCGTTTCGGTCCTTGGGAACTTGATCTGTCCACCCGGGAATTCCGCAAGGACGGCATTCCCGCGCCGCTGACCACCGGTGAGTTCGCCGTTCTCAAGGCGCTGGTGCAGCACCCGCGCGAGCCCTTGACCCGTGACAAACTGATGAATCTGGCGCGCGGCCGGGAGTGGGGTGCCATGGAGCGCTCCATTGATGTCCAGGTCTCCCGCCTGCGCCGGCTGATCGAGGAGAATCCCGCCAAGGCGCGCTATATCCAGACCGTCTGGGGCGTCGGCTATGTTTTTGTGCCTGACGGCAAGGCCGGCTAGGCTACGCCTTCCGTCATGTTTCCCCTGCTGCAGCGCCTCAAGCCCAAGAGTTCCGTCTGGCGCACCACGCTGGTGATCAGTGTGGTGCTGGTGGTGAGCCAGTACCTGTCGCTGGCGTTTTTCTGGTGGAACCTGTACCTGCCGGAAATGCGTCAGCACGGTCATTATGTGGCGGTGAACCTGTCACTGCTGCGCGATGCCGAGAAGCAGCTGTTGCGCAACCCGCAGGCGCAGGAAATGCACGACTGGATCCATCGCGCCACCGGCATCGAGGTGGTGCGCAATCCCGAGGAGTTTCCCCGGCTCAAGGACAAGCCGCTGGCGGAATTCTTTACCCGCGAACTGGAACGGCAGCTCAGTGTCGAGCTGGGCGAACCGATTGATGTCTATTTCGAGTTCAAGCCCAAGCCGCGGCTCTGGCTGTATATCCCCTCCATGCAGGATGTCTGGGTGCGGGAGCCGTTGTTGTTCTTTGCCCAGTACAACCCCTTCATCATCATTGCCTGGGTAGTCGGGGTGCCGCTGCTGGCCATTTCCGGCATCGTCATCCTGGTCAAGCAGCTCAACCGGCCGTTGAAGCGCCTGCAGCGCGCCGCCTTGCAGGTGGCCGCCGGCAATTACGACACCCGTCTCGAAACCGGTCGCGGCCCGTCGGAAATCCGGGCGGTCAACGGCGCCTTCAACCAGATGAGCCAGGAGATCCAGCAGTCCGCTCGAGACCGCACGGTGATGCTGGCGGGTATATCCCATGACCTGCGCACGCCGCTCACCCGGTTGCGCCTGACTGCGGAAATGATGTCGGACAAGGAACTGGCCGAAGGCATGATCCTTGATATCGAGGACATGGACGCCATCCTCGACCAGTTCATCAGCTTCATGCGCGACGGGTCCGAAGAACATTTGGAGCCGACGGATCTCAACCAGATACTGAGTGAGGTGGCGGCGCAGTTCGCCGCCCAGGCCGAGGTGGTCTTCCATCCCGAACCCCTGCCGGAAGTGCCCCTGAAACGCCTGGCCGTCAAGCGCCTGGTCGGCAACCTGGTCAACAATGCCCTGCGGTACGGCAAGGGGCCGATCGAGTTGGCGGCGACGGAAGGGCGGGGCGAGGTATGCTTGACCGTCCGCGATCACGGCGACGGGATCGATGAAAGCCGCATTCCCGAATTGCTGCAGCCCTTTGTCCGCGGCGAAAGCGCCCGAACCAGCCAGGGCTCGGGTCTTGGACTGGCCATTGTCGCGCGGATTGTCACCTTGCACCGGGGGGCGCTCACCCTGCGCAATCACCCCGAGGGCGGCCTGGAAGCGGTGGTCAGGCTGCCGCTTTGACCCCCTTCCGCCGCTCAGTGCAGCGAGACGCGGAACAGCTGGCGCACATCCTCCGGTGTAAAGACGTACTCGCTCTGGCAGAACTGGCAGATCAACCGGATTTCCCCCTGCTCGGCGACAATGTCTTCCGCTTCCGCCTGGCCGATGCTGACCAGCCCTTCCGCCGTGCGCTCGCGCGAGCAGGAGCAGGAAAAACGGACCTCCTGCGCTTCCGGCAGGGAGACCTGTTCTTCATGGTAGAGCCGGTAAAGCGCATCCGCCGGGGGGATATCCAGTAGCTCGCCGGGGCGCAGCGTGTCCGCCAGCCCGGTGGCGCGTGGCCAGAGGTCGTCATCCAGGCGTTCGTCGCCCGGCATCACCTGCAGCATCAGGCCCGCGGCCCGGGAGGCATCCGATTGCAGCCACAGGCGGGTGGGAATCTGTTCCGAACGCTCGAAATAGGTTTCCAGGCAGCCAGCCAGCGTCTCCCGGTCCAGCGGCACGATACCCTGGTAGCGCTCGCCGTGATCGGGTTCCAGCGTAATGGCCAGCGTACCGTGCCCCAGCAGTTCCCGCAGTCCGGCGCCCGCCGGCAAGTCAGCATCCGACTCATCCATCTGGGCGATCGCGCGCACGGCGTGTTCATGGGTGCATTCGGCCATGATCATGCGCAGGCGGCCATTGCCCCGCGCCAGGAGCGACAGCCGGCCTTCCAGTTTCAGGGTGGCGGTCAGCAGCACGCTGGCCGCCATCAGTTCGCCCAACAGGCGGCGGATGGGTTCCGGATAGGCATGACGACGAAAACCGTCGTTCAGGGATTCCTGCAGTTGCACGATTTCCCCGCGGACCGGGCCGTCAAGGAAGTAGAAGCGCTGGCGAATGTCTGGCATGGCGGATTCCGGCAAGATTGAAAAACAGGAGCGGATGGCACGGGATTGCCGCGTTGATCGTAAATTGATCTGCTCTCGGCGGTTGCGCCTATCCTTGGCGTTATTCTAGCGACTCTTGGCGTCGGTCTCGCGCGGATTTTTCACAGATGGACCGGTTTTTGTTCTATCATGTCGGACAATGTGCTTGACCGCCGGCTTAGGCTCCCGCTATGGTTGACCACTGATTAGGGAAGAATTGAATTCGCGCCAATTCCCGCTTTTGTTGTATTTATGCCATTCATGCTTGGCGCATTTGTGAACTGCCTCTAGAATAGCAGCCAGCAAATGACATCCGAATCCCAGGAGGAACTCGATGAAAC
>CAZPZK010000288.1:0-4483 GCA_964591095.1 uncultured Moraxellaceae bacterium
GTGTTGTTCTTCGTGGACAACATTTACCGTTACACCCTGGCCGGTACCGAAGTGTCCGCCCTGCTGGGCCGGATGCCCTCGGCGGTGGGTTACCAGCCGACGCTGGCCGAAGAAATGGGCCGTCTGCAAGAGCGGATCACCTCCACCCGTACTGGCTCGATCACCTCGATCCAGGCCGTGTACGTGCCGGCGGATGACTTGACTGACCCGTCTCCGGCCACCACCTTCGCCCACTTGGACGCCACCGTCGTGCTGTCGCGTGATATCGCTGCGCTGGGTATCTACCCGGCTGTGGATCCGCTGGACTCTACTTCCCGTCAGCTGGATCCGCTGGTGGTGGGTGAAGAGCACTACAACGTCGCCCGCGGCGTACAGACCGTGCTGCAGCGCTACAAGGAACTGAAGGATATCATCGCGATTCTGGGCATGGACGAACTGTCTGAAGAAGACAAGCTTGTTGTGTACCGCGCTCGTAAGATCCAGCGTTTCCTGTCGCAGCCGTTCCACGTGGCCGAAGTCTTTACCGGTTCGCCGGGCAAGTACGTACCGCTGAAGGAAACCATTCGTGGCTTCAAGGGCATCCTGGCCGGTGAGTACGACCATATGCCCGAACAGGCGTTCTACATGGTTGGCGGCATCGAAGAAGCGATTGAGAAGGCCAAGAAACTGTAATCCAGCAGGGGACAAGCGGTCCGGTGCGTCAGCTCCTGACCGCTTCCAGAGGTGAATATTATGGCGAACAGTTTGCACTGCGACATCGTGAGCGTGAAGGAATCTATCTTTACCGGTAGTGTCCAGACGTTGATTGCGCACGGCAAGGTGGGTGATCTGGGCATCCTGCCCGGCCATGCCCCGCTGCTGACCCAGTTGCATCCCGGCCCCGTGCGTGTCATCAAGGAGAACGGTGAAGAGGAAATCTTCTATGTCTCCGGCGGCGTGCTGGAAGTTCAGCCTCATGTCGTGACCGTTCTGGCGGATACCGCCGTTCGCGCGGCGGATATCGACGAAGCGGCGGCCATTGAAGCCCGTAACGCCGCGTTGGCGTCCCTGCAGAACCAGAAGTCCGAAATGGACACCGGGGCTGCGCTGGCGGCGCTGGCAGAAGTTGCCGGGCAACTGCGGACGTTGCAGAAGCTCAAGAATCGCGCTTGATTCGGTGGGCTTCACAAGACATGATGCAGTCAACGAGGGTAGCTTATGCTACCCTTTTTGCTTTTGATCAATTTGTTGACACAGGTATTCGCAGATGGAGTTGAGCGTTCTGATCCTTGCCGCTGGCAAGGGCACCCGCATGAAGTCCGTACTCCCCAAGGTGATGCAGCCGCTCGCGGCCCGGCCGCTGCTGGCGCATGTCCTGCAAACGGCGCGTGATTTGCAATCAGTCCACACCTTGGTGGTGTATGGCCACGGCGGTGACGTGGTGCGCCAGCATTTTGCCGGCGAGGAGGCGGGTTGGGTGCTGCAGGCCGAGCAGAAGGGAACCGGACATGCCGTTCAGGTGGCTCTGCCGCAGTTGCCCGCGAGCGGCAAGACGCTGATCCTGTACGGGGATGTCCCGCTGACGACACGCTCTACCCTGGAAGCACTGTTGGCCTTGGTGGAGGATGAGCGCAGCGTGGGCCTGCTTACGGTGAGGCTGGATAATCCCACGGGATATGGCCGTATTGTCCGCGATGCAAGCGGTAATGTATTGCGCATTGTCGAGCAGAAGGATGCCTCTGACCAGGAACGCGAGATACGCGAAGTCAATACCGGTATCCTCTGCGTTCCCAACCGTCATCTGCATGAGTGGCTGCCGCGCCTGGAAAACAACAATGCCCAGGGCGAGTATTATTTGACCGATATCATCGCCATGGCCGTGGCGGCGGGGGTCGCCATCCGCACCAGCCATCCTTCCCAGGCCTGGGAAGTGGAAGGCGTTAATGACAAGCTGCAATTGGCGGCGCTGGAGCGCGTCTACCAGCGTCAGCAGGCCGATGAATTGATGCGTCGCGGTGTGACTCTGCTGGATCCCGCCCGCTTGGATGTCCGTGGCCAATTGACTTGTGGCACGGATGTCGAAATCGATGTCAATGTGGTGTTTGAAGGGGAAGTGGCCCTCGGCAACAATGTGCGCATCGGCGCCCATTGTGTCTTGCGCAATTGCACGATTGGCGAAGGGACTCTGGTGCGTTCCCATACGGTGATTGAGGACGCTGTCATCGGTCAAGGGGTGCAGATCGGTCCCTTTGCCCGTATCCGTCCCGGCAGCGAGTTGGGCGATGATGTTCATATCGGCAATTTCGTTGAAGTGAAAAACAGTTGCTTCGCTTCTGGCGCCAAGGCCAATCATCTGGCATATGTCGGAGATGCCGATATTGGCGCGCGCGCCAATATCGGTGCCGGAACCATTACCTGCAATTATGACGGCGCCTTCAAGCATCGCACGGTGATCGGGGAGGATGCGTTTATTGGCTCCAATTCCTCCCTGATTGCACCGGTCACCATTGGCGAGGGCGCCACCACCGGTGCCGGATCCGCCATCAGCCGCGATGTGCCGGCCAAATCGCTGGCGGTGGCGCGGGGATTGCAAAGAAACATCGAAAATTGGGATCGTCCGCGCAAGCCGGGCAAGTAAACTGTGATTTTTCCGGATGTCCGGACTGAGCAGATGTGGTTAGGAGTGGATTATGTGCGGGATTGTGGGCGCTGTCGCCGAACGCAATGTAACGGGTATTTTGATTGAAGGGCTGAAGCGGCTGGAATACCGCGGGTATGATTCCGCCGGTCTGGCGGTGATTGATAACGATTGCATCAGCCGCGAGCGTCGCTCGGGCAAGGTCCGTGAGCTGGAGTCGGCCGTGCAGGCTGCGGGCATCAAGGGGCATATCGGTATCGCCCATACCCGCTGGGCTACCCACGGCGCGCCGACCCAGGATAATGCCCACCCGCATGTGTCCGGCGACGTGGCCGTTGTCCACAACGGCATTATCGAAAACTACGAGCATCTGCGCAATGAACTGAAAGCCCAGGGCTATGAGTTCGTCTCGCAGACGGATACCGAGGTCGTGGCGCATCTGGTGCATCGTGAGCTTCAGCACACGCATGACCTGTTTGCGGCGGTCAAACTCGCCGTCACTCATCTGGAGGGGGCGTATGCCCTGGGGATCATCCGGGCATCCGAGCCCAATCGCCTGATTGCGGTGCGTCGCGGTTCACCGCTGGTGATCGGCCTGGGTATCGGCGAGAATTTCATCGGCTCGGACCAACTGGCGCTGTTGCCGGTGACCAATCGTTTCATCTATCTGGATGAAGCGGATTATGCCGAGATCTACCGGGATGAAGTCCGTGTCTATGATGGGGAAGGGCATCCCGTGCAGCGGGATGTCACTGAGCTGGATGCCCAGTTGCACAACAGTGACAAGGGGGGGTACCGTCACTACATGCTTAAGGAGATTTACGAGCAGCCCCAGGCCATCCAGCGGACACTGGATGGCCGTATCAGCGCCCAGGGCGTGGATATCCAGACTTTTGGCGCCCGGGCAGCGGAGATTCTCGCCAAGGTGCGCCATATCCAGATTATTGCCTGCGGAACCAGCTACCACGCCGGCTATGTCTCGCGTTACTGGTTTGAAGGACTGGCCGGGATTTCCTGTAACGTGGAAGTGGCCAGTGAGTATCGCTACCGTCAGTCCGTGCTGCCGGAAAATACCCTGCTAGTCACCATTTCCCAGTCCGGTGAGACGGCGGATACCTTGGCCGCGCTGCGGGAGGCCCGCCGTCAGGGCATCCTGGCCTCACTTTGCATCTGCAACGTCCCGACTTCGACGCTGGTGCGCGAATCCGACCTGTCCTTCATCACCAACGCCGGCCCGGAAATCGGCGTAGCGTCCACCAAGGCGTTTACCACCCAATTGGTGGCCTTGATGCTGTTGGTGCTGTCCGCCGGCAAGGCGCGGGGAACGCTGGCGGCGGAGGCCGAAGCACGGATTATCCGGCAATTGCAGAACCTGCCTGTCGTGCTGGAGAGCGTGCTGGGCATGGACAAGGCCATTGAACGTTTGGCTGACGAATTTGATGAAAAACGGCATACCCTGTTCCTGGGACGCGGCAGCCAGTACCCGGTGGCGATGGAAGGCGCGCTGAAACTGAAGGAAATTTCCTATATTCATGCCGAGGCCTATCCGGCGGGTGAGCTGAAGCATGGTCCGCTGGCGTTGGTAGACCGTGAAATGCCGGTGGTCGTGGTGGCGCCCAATAATGACCTGCTGGACAAGCTCAAGTCCAATTTGCAGGAGGTGCGCGCCCGCGCCGGCCAGCTCTATGTGTTTGCCGACCATAACGCCCATTTGACGGCGGAGCCGGGGATTACCGTGCTGCCAATGCCCAGCGTTGCGGACGAGGTTGCCCCGATTGTCTATACCGTGCCCTTGCAATTGCTGTCCTATCACGTGGCGGTGATCAAGGGAACGGATGTGGATCAGCCCCGCAACCTGGCCAAATC
>CAZPZK010000289.1:0-4477 GCA_964591095.1 uncultured Moraxellaceae bacterium
CCATTCATTCCTATCATCAGCGTCACGATCACACGACGGTTGAGACTCATGCGCAGCACTCCCCGGAGACTAATATCATTTCTATTATTAAGGCTTATGCCAGATAAACAACCGGATTCTTTAAACTTTCAGCAGAAAACAAGGCGGAAACCATCCCCCCGGGAGGACCAAGCCTCCCGGGAAGCACGTTGGGTTTGTTGACGATCCGCGCGACGCTCGGCCTTTTCTGACTTGCCGTGCGCGCCCCCTTTCAACGCCACCGCGACCAGCGTCAACCGGTTGCGCGGGCGCTCCAATAGTTTCACCACACCTCGTTTCGCCATGATCGGCCTCCAATATTGAGAAAAAATCACCCTTTGACGCAGACAATCTGCCGCAGGGTGTGCACCACTTCCACCAGATCATCCTGGTGGGCCATGACCGCGTCGATGTCCTTGTAGGCAGCCGGAATCTCATCCACCACGCCCTTGTCCTTGCGGCACTCGACGCCATCCGTCTGCTCCACCATGTCCTGGGTGGAGAAACGGCGCTTTGCCTCCATGCGGCTCATCCGTCGCCCCGCCCCGTGTGAACAGGAACAAAAAGACTCGGCATTGCCCTTGCCACGAACAATGAACGACTTCGCCCCCATGCTGCCGGGAATGATGCCCAATTGCCCTTCCCGCGCGCTGATCGCCCCCTTGCGGGTGATATAGACCTCCTCGCCGAAATGACTCTCCCGCTCCACATAGTTGTGATGGCAGTTGATGGCTTCGCGGGTCAGCTCGAAGGGCGGGAGCACCGGCTTCAGCGCTTCCACCACCAGCCGCATCATTTCGCGGCGGTTGAGCAGAGCGTAATCCTGCGCCCAACTCACCGCCTCGATGTAGTCGGCAAAGTGCTGCGTGCCTTCCACCAGATACGACAGGTCCTTGTCCGGCAGATGGCCGTATTCTCGGCTCATATCCTTGCGAGCCAGTTCGATGAAGTAGCGCCCGATGCAGTTGCCGATACCCCGGCTACCCGAATGCAGCATCACCCACACCGCATCCGTTTCATCCAGACAGATCTCGATGAAGTGGTTGCCGCCCCCCAGAGTGCCCAATTGCCGCGCCCAGGTCAGGCGGAACTGTCGCAGCATTTTCAGCAGCCCGGGATGCTTGGCGACGATCCGGTCGATGCCGGCATCCAGCGCGCTCAGGCTCGATGCCTTCACGGTTTCGCGCGCGTGCTGATCGAAGCCAACCGGCACCGCGCGCTCAATCGCCGTGCGCAACGCCTTCGGGTTATCCGGCAACTGCCGGGCATTCAGCGACAGGCGCACGGCGTTCATGCCGCAGCCGATGTCCACGCCCACCGCCGCCGGCACAATCGCGCCGCGACTGGGGATCACCGAGCCCACCGTCGCGCCAATGCCGACATGCACGTCGGGCATCACCGCGATATGCGGGTAGACAAACGGCAACGCCGCCATGTTCTTCAGCTGTTGCAGCGCTTGCGGATCAACATCTGACGTAAAGATCTTCACCGGCTTGTGGCCGTTCTTTTCATTTGCGTTCAATACCAACTGGATTGGCATGACACACCTCGTTTTCGGGTTCAATCCATGCAGCCGACCGGTCTTGTGAACCGTGATCGGCCGCCCAAAGAAAAAGCCCCGGCATCATGAGCCAGGGCTTTTGGTCTGGCCTGAAGGCTGAACGCCTCCAGGCCAAGAGGACCTGAAAGGTTCAGCTATAGAACATCGGGTTTCCGGCTGAATGGGTCATCTTTCAGGTGCCTCCGTTAATCGTGGGTTATGCGGTTTCGCGGCAGCGATAATATTACCGCAGTTCCTTGAAATCAATATTCCTGCTAAACAAAATCAGCCCTGATGATGAAGGGCGACGCAGGCCCGACCGGCGGTCAGCGAGGAATCACCAGCCCTTCACCTTCGCGCAGGACACGGAAGGACTCCGGGGGAATACCCAGTCGTTTCATCGCCTCGCCGAGGTCGCGCACCGGAGCATGGATCGGCTCATCGGTCAGCTGGAAGGTGTTGAAATGCATGCCCAGCGACAAGCCGGGCGACAGGTCGATATGCGCCTGCGCCGCATCCGCGGGATTCATGTGCACTTCCTTCATCAGTTCGCGCGGCTCATAGGCTCCGATCGGCAGCAAGGCCACGCGCGGGCTTCCCAGCCGTTCGCGGATTTCGCAGAAATGGGGAGAATAGCCGGTATCCCCGGCAAACAGGGCGTGACCCTGCGGAGTCACCACCGACACACCACCCCACAACGCGGCATTGCGGTCACGCATGCCGCGCCCGGAAAAATGCCGGGCGGGGACATAATGCAACGACACATCCTCGGAAAAAGGGAATGACTCCCACCAATCCAGTTCCACCACGGATAATCCGTAAGGCCGCAGGTACGTCCCGTTGCCCAGCCCGGTGACGATGGCGGGCTGGAAGCGCTCCTGCAGCCACAGCAAGCTAGCGGCATCCAGATGGTCGTAATGATTATGGCTAAGCAGCACGGCATGGATCGGCGGCAGGTCCTCCAACGCGATACCGGCCGGTCGCACCCGCTTCGGCCCCATCGCAGCGAAAGGACTGCAACGCTCCGCCCAAACCGGATCAGTCAGGAAGTTCCACGGCCCGATCTGGATCAACAGTGTGGCATGCCCAACAAACCAGACCTTCCAGTCGGCGATGTCGTCACTGAAATGTGCTTCGGGTCGGGCAAAGGACTCATTGCTCAGTTGCGTTGGCCAGGTGTCGCGCTCGCGGGTTATCAGCCAGTTGAACAGTTTGGCGAAGTCGCGGCTGTCACGAATCCACGGATTGAAGAAACGTCGGCCGTTGTAGTGATCCCCCCCCGGATCACTCTCGAAGACCGGCTTTTGCAACAGTTCACGGGTCACTGTGCGCGTAGGCAGTACAAAGGTTTTACGCATGCCCAGGCCCCCCTTTGGCCGATCGTGTGCGCGCCACCAGCATGTAGACGGCGGGAACCACGAACAAGGTAAACAGTGTCCCCAGCGTCATTCCGCCGACAATCACCCAACCGATGGGATGGCGCACTTCCGCCCCGGCACCGCTGGCCACAGCCAAGGGCAAGGCCCCCAGCACCATCGCTGCCGTGGTCATCAGGATCGGTCGCAATCGCAGCGACGCGGATTCCAGAATCGCATCCCGCTTATCCCTACCAGTCTCCTGCAACTGGTTAGCGAATTCCACCAGCAAAATACCGTGCTTGCTGATCAGGCCAACCAGCGTGATCAAACCGATCTGACTGTAGACATTCAACGTCCCTTGCGTCAGCTTCAACGCAGTCACCGCACCCAGCATGGCCAGCGGCACCGAGAACAGGATGATGAACGGATCACGGAAACTCTCGAACTGCGCCGCCAGCACCAGATAGATGAAAATCACCGCCAGCCCGAAGGCCAGCGCCAAGGCATTCCCGGACGCGAGGAACTCCCGCGACTGTCCCGCCCAATCGTAACTGACCGATGGCTCGCGCACTTCCTTCATCACCTCCTGCATGAAAGCCACCGCCTCACCCAGCGAATAGCCCGGAGCCAGATTGGCGGTTATCTTGGCCGAGCGCAGCTTGTTGAAGTGACTCAGGTCGGAAGGTGTGATGGTTTCCTGTTGGCTCAGCAAGGCGCTCAAGGGCAGAATCTCGCCCAACTTGTTGCGTATATGGATCTCTTGCAATTGCTCTGGAACCTGTCGCTCATTCGGCGCCAGCTGCACGATCACATCGTACTGCTCGCCGTTCAGTTTGAAGGTGGTCACCTTTCGCCCCCCCAGCAAGCTTTCCAGGGCGCGACCCACTTCGGCCACCTCCACACCGATCAAGGCCGCTTTGTCACGATCCAGCGTCAAGGACAGCTGCGGCTTGTTCAGTTTGAGGTCGGGCACGGCGTTCACCAGCCCCGGGTTCTGGCTGACCTTGGTCATCACTTCCCGGATCACCCGTCCGAGATCCTCATAATTTCCTGTTGTCTGAATGACGAAGTCCAGCGGCGAACTGGAGTTCCCCTGGCCCAGCGATGGCGGCAGCGACACCATGGCCATCACGCCGGGAACCTGCCACAGCTTCGGCCGCACATCATCAGCAATCATCTGGGTACTGCGTGTACGCTCCTCCCACGGTTTGAAACGGTTGAAACTGATGAACTTGGTGTCATCGGGAAACCCCGTAATCAGGAAGGTTGAGGCGCGTTCAGGCACCTGGCGGTAGATACGCTCAACCTGCAAGCCATAGTGATCGAAGTACGCCGGCGAGGCCCCTTCCGGTCCGATACCAATCGACAGAATGACGCCGCGGTCCTCCACAGGCGACAATTCACTCGGCAAACTACGGAACAGCACAGCCATCACGCCACAAAGCGCCAGTGCCATGAGCAACACCCCCCAGCGCCAGACCAGCAGACTCCGCAACAAGCGGACATAGCGCGCAGTAATGTTGGTCAGGAACCGTTCTATCAGCCGGTAAAGCGCATTGCC
>CAZPZK010000290.1:0-4464 GCA_964591095.1 uncultured Moraxellaceae bacterium
AGCCATTAGCGCTGAAATAGGCATTCATGTTGTCAAAAGTCCCATAACCCCCATAGATGAAACTGGTTTGATAACCTTGCCGCCGCATGACCTTGCCCCATGTCGCGATATCTCCATTTCCATTGCGTTTGACGATGGACTCGCTCGGGATGGGTAGAAACGAGGCACTGAAGGCTTCCAGCCCGCGGACTGTCCGGGTGCCGGTGGCATAGGCGTGGGTAAACAGCATGCCCTTTGCGGCCAGGGCATCAAACACAGGCGTCAGGCCGCGGTCATCCCCGTAGGCGCCCACATATTCGGCGCCCAGGGATTCTTCTGAAAGCAACACCACATTCATGCGCCCCAGTCCGTTTGGGCGAGCGGGGAATCGACGGTCAAGATGGCCTTGGCCCAAGCGGGTAAAAACGCCACCGCCCTGTGACAGATCATTTGCCACCATCTTGAGCATTTGTCCGGGATCGCCCGTCGGATAGAAGGCTTCGTAATCCAGATGGTTGGAGTTGAACGCCGAGAAGAATTTTGCAGGTCCGTTGGCGGCCAATTCATTGGCAACCCGGTTGGGGAAATAGCCAAGACTGTCCGCGCGCCAGAATAGCGCGTTCAAAATGGCCAGGAGGAGGTGCAATCCCAGCCCGGTACTGCGCAGTCGGAAGGGGAGAGTCGTGTCTGACCGGGATATATATGGCAGCAAGAAATACAATGCGAAGCTTGTCAGTACAGCAAGCCCCGCACTGATCGGTAATACCGGATAGGAATCGCTGATATTGCCCAACACTTCCGTGGGATAAATCAGGTAGTCAACGGCAACCAGATTGAAGCGGGAATCAAATTCTTCAAAAAAGAAATACTCGCTGGCCATGAGGTAAAGCATGCCATAGAGCATCACCCAGCATCCCGTGGCAAAAATCAGGCGCTCAGGGCGGGTATGACGATATCTTGAGGGCATCAGCCATAAATACAAAGCCAATGGCAGAAACAGATAGATAGACTGGATGACGTCGTTGATCAGGCCGACCACTAATATGGGACCAACCCACCCGGCGCTGACGTCATCGGCCCCAAAGCAAAACCACAATCCCAAGCGAAGCAGGGTGGAGATCAGCAGGTAGACCAATCCCAAGATGTAAATTGAGCGGTAGTAGGAGCGAGCGTAGAGATCAAGCATCTTGGTGAGGTCTCCAAAATGCTGATCCTAGACAGTTGAGGGCGGTGGAGGCTTAACGAAAGCTTAAGTTTATGGTGGCTCAACCGTTAGGCGGATGAAGGAAACTCCAGGGTGAAACAGGTGCCGTGCCCCGGCGTGCTGACGACCGAAACTTGCCAGTTTAGGTGACCGCAGATGCGCTTTACGATGTAAAGCCCTAATCCCTGTCCGCGGCTCTGGCTGCCGCGATACCGGCGTTCAAAAATATGCGCGATGTCCTCGACGGGAATGCCCTGTCCGGAGTCCCGGATTTCCAGACGGTCGTCACGGAGAATAATCTCGATCAGGCCTTTATCGGTATGGTTAACGGCATTGACCAGCAGGTTGCCGACGACACTGGCGGCCATGCCCTTGGGAACCGAGCGTGGATAGGTCGCCAGATTCTGGAATTCCAGTTCCAGCGGTTTGCGCTTGATCTGATCCGCAAGTTGCAGGCTCAAGTCACGGGTCAGGTCCGCCAAGTCCACCTGCGGCATGGCATGCGGAGAGTCCTCGCGGCTGATCCAGAGGAGCGCTTCGATCAGGGACTGCATGTTTTCCGCGGCGCGCTGAATGCGCGCAAGCCGCAATTGTCCGGACACCCCGATGCTCTTGTCTTCGGACAGTAATTGCAAAGAGGAGAGGATAACGGTCAGTGGCGTGCGCAACTCATGACTCGCGTCCTCCGTGAAGGCCTGTTCACGGCTCACAAATAAGGTAATGCGCTCCACAAAGGAGTCAAACGCGTTGGCAATGGCGGACATGTCGTTTTCACGGAAACGCTGTCCCAGCTTGACGGGAACCGTTTCGGAAGGGTTGAAGTGCCGCACGGCATCCGCAAGGTCGGTGACGGGTTGGGTAATGACTTTTGACAACCAGCGGGCAATGACCAGGCTGGCGACCACCGCGATGGTCGTGATTTCGAATGCCGTCATCAGGATGAACTGCTTGATGCTCCGCAGTGGACCGGCGTCCTGCAGCAAGTAGAAATGGCGGTTGTCCTTGACGATGTGCAGGCCGTGAAATGTCCCTTTCGGGGTAATGATCGGGGTAATCCGGTTGACCGGTAAGGTAGCCAGTTCGACTGGCACTGGCGGTGAGTTGGGGTGCCGGTCCATGTAACCGATATAACCGCTACTTTCTGGCATGCGAATGTTGTCACTGCGGGCACGGTAGATTTCGACGAACTGATTCATCCTGCCTTGCAGGTTGTTTTCGATCAGTTCCTTGTCCAGGGTGTTAAAGGAACGGGCAATCGTAAGGAACATGCCCAGAACGACAATGAGCAGGATGACGTGGACGGCGATCAGGAACTGCCTTTCCAGCGGCAGGCTGCTGAACCGCCGCACCAGACGCTTCACGTGGAAGCACCATCCTCAAGCCGGTAACCAATGCCATGTACGGTATGCAGCAGGCGGATGGGCGAATCCTGGTCGATCGCCGCGCGCAAGGCGTGGATATGCGCCCGCAGGGTGGCATCATTATCGGGAGGATTGTCTCCCCACAACAGGCGTTCCATGTCTGAACGTGTAACGACTGCGGGATAAACCCGGAGAAAATGCTCCAGCAACTTCAACCCGGTCGGAGTCAGCTCGATCCGGCGCTTGCCTCGGTATGCCTGCAGGGTCTGCGTATCCAGTTCAAGATCGGCTACCTTGAGCTTGGGAGGCTTCATGCCTTGGGCGCGCCGAACCAGCGCGGTCAGGCGCGCCAGCAGTTCAGCGAGGGAAAAGGGCTTGGAGACGTAATCATCCGCTCCGGCTTCGAAGCCCGCGAGCTTGTCCCGTTCCTGGTCACGCGCGGTGAGCATCAGAATGGGGGTCGTGATCCGGTTGACCGTGCGCAGTCGCTGGCAAACGGAAAGGCCATCCAGTCCCGGCAGGAATAAATCCAGGATGAGGGCGTCATAACTGTTGCAGGAGGCCAGGCTCAGGCCGGTGGGTCCGTCCGCGGCATAATCGACAATATGCCCCTTTTCTTCGAGGTACTCGCCAATATTGGCGGCAAGATCAGGATTGTCTTCAACAACAAGTAGGTACATGATGGACGTGAAAGGATCAGGCGGAATACAAGGATTCTAACAGTCCCCCGTCAAGAAAGTGTCAATCTTTGCGCGAATCGCAAGCGGTTTGGTGTCTGCCTGAAAAGCAAAGGGGCACCCGCAGGCGCCCCTTTGCTATCCCTGATGCCTCGGCATCAGGTCTCCAGCTTGGCGCCAAGCACCTGGCGCTGGTTGAGCAACATCGTTGGCAGCTTGTCGGCGATCTTGGCAAACAATTCATCGTGACTGGCGAGTTCGCGTTTCCAGGCATCGACATCCAGACTGATGACCTTGTCGAATTGTTCGGCGCTGAAATCAGAGCCTTCCCAATGCAGATCTTCATAACGGGGCACGAGGCCGATCGGCGTGGCGTGGGCTTGGCCGTGGCCTTCACAACGGTCAACAATCCACTGCAGCACGCGCATGTTCTGGCCAAAACCCGGCCAGATGAACTTGCCGTTCTCGTCAGTTCGGAACCAGTTGACGTTGAAGGCCTTCGGCAGCTGGGAGTGCTCGCTGATCAACTCCTCGCCCATGTTCAACCAGTGCTGGAAGTAGTCACCGACATGGTAACCGCAGAAGGGCAGCATGGCGAAGGGGTCACGACGCACGATGCCTTGCTGGCCAACAGCGGCGGCCGTGGTTTCGGAGCCCATGGTGGCGGCCTTGTAAACGCCATCCTTCCAGTCAAAGGCTTCGACGACCAGCGGTACGGTATCGGCGCGTCGGCCGCCGAAAATGAAGGCGGAAATGGGGACTCCACTCGGATTTTCCCAGTCCGCATCAATGGATGGGCATTGCGAGGCGGATACGGTAAAGCGCGAGTTGGGGTGTGCCGCCTTGCGGCCGCAGTCGGGGGTCCAGTCCTGGCCTGTCCAGTCAATCAGGTGAGCCGGCGGGGTCTTGGTCATGCCTTCCCACCAGACATCACCGTCATCCGTCAGCGCGACATTGGTGAAGATCACGTTCTGGGTGAGGGTGGCCATGCAGTTGGGATTGGTGGTGGTGTTGGTGCCGGGGGCGACACCAAAAAAACCGGCTTCCGGGTTGATGGCGTAGAGCTTGCCGTCATGATGGGGCTTGATCCAGGCGATATCGTCGCCCACGGTTTCGATCTTCCAGCCTTCATAACCGGCGGGGGGGACCAGCATGGCAAAGTTGGTCTTGCCGCAGGCCGACGGGAAGGCGGCGGCGACATAATGCTTTTGGCCCTGGGGATTGGTTACGCCCAGAATCAGCA
>CAZPZK010000291.1:0-4446 GCA_964591095.1 uncultured Moraxellaceae bacterium
GGCTAGAGCACCTGGCCGACAAAACCGCCGATAGCCGTGAAGGCCTCCTCCCCGGACGCGCACAGGGTCGGAAAGCTCAGAAAGCCATGAATATCGGCATAATGCTCATGACGCACCGTCACGCCGGCCGCTTGCAGACGTTGCGCATAGGCAAAGCCGTCATCCCGCAGCACATCATATTCGGCCGTGATGATCAGGCAGGGCGGCAGGCCCGTCAGGTCCCGGGCGCGCAAGGGCGAAAAATCAGGATCTCGCTTGTCTTCCTCATTGCGCGCATAGCAGTTGTAGAAAAACTGCATCAGGCGCTTGCTGAGGATGGGCGCCTCGCGGTTTTCCTCGACGCTGTGGGCGCGGAAATCGCCATCCGTGGCCGGATAGATCAGCACCTGACCTCGCAGCGCCTTGGGGTGCTTGCGCGCCAGCACCGCCGACAGGTTGCCCCCGGCGCTGTCGCCCATCACCATCACCCGCAGCGGATCAGCCCCGAGCTGCACCGCGTCGCGGCGCAACCACGCCAGCACGGCTTCCCCCTGCACCACCGGCACCGGGAACTTGACCCACGGCGACAGGTGGTAATCAACCGACACCACCAGTGCCCCGGTCATCGCCGCCAGCCGCCGGCACATCACGTCATGCGTTTCCAGGTTGCCAATCACCCATCCTCCGGCATGGAAGAACAGGATCACCGGCAGATTGTCGGCCAACGAGGGATAATACAGCCGGACATCGACCGCCCCGTGCGGCGTCTCCACCTGCTGCTGGCGGATCTTGGGCAGCGGCAACGGCTTGCCGAGCACGGCGCGTTCAATCAGCGGATGGATCCCCGCCTTCTGAACCGCCTTGAGGACAAAATCCGGCGCCTTGGGCAGATAATCCATCGGCAGGGAAACCCACCCAAGCAGGCGGGTACGGAGGGGCAGCGCATTAAATCGTGACATGGGCTTTCAACTGTTGCTGGTAGCGTTTGAAGTTTTCGACATAATGCAGCGCGCTCAGGCGCAACATCATGGCCTGGGCATCGGAAATTTCCTTGACCACCTTGCCGGGTGAACCCATCACCAGCGAGTTGTCGGGGATTTCCTTGCCTTCCGGAATCAGGGCGTTCGCGCCGATGATGCAGTTCCGGCCGATGCGGGCGCGATTGAGAATGACGGCGTTGATGCCGATCAGGGTGTTGTCGCCGATGGTGCAGCCATGCAGCATCGCCTTGTGGCCGACGGTGACATGGTTGCCAACGATCAGCGGCACTCCGGCGTCGGTATGCAGCACCGCGCCATCCTGGATATTGGAATTCTCACCAATGACAATAATGTCATTGTCGGCGCGGATCACCACGTTGAACCAGATACTGGCATTGTGTTCCAGCACCACCGAACCGACCAGCGTCGCATTGTCAGCCACCCAATAATCGCCATTGGCGATAAAGCGGCGGTCTTCGAGGTCATAGATCATGGAAGGGTTCCGAATTTATTTCTTAAGCGGATTGGGCCAGCGCCAGTCGATCTCGGCATCGTAGACCCGGCGCAACAGTTCGACGATCATGTAGCCGGTGAGGCCCCAGATCACATAGCCCTGGTAATTGAAGCTGGGCACCGCGACATTCATGCCCATGAATTTGATCTTGTGATCATATGACGGCGGCTGTTGCAGGAAGAAGTCGAGCGGCACGGTGAAGATGCTGTCGATTTCCTCGGGATTGCCGGTCAGTTCCGGCAGGGTGTCCAGCAGGCCGACGATCGGCTTCACTTTCAGCCCCACCCGCGAAGTAAAGACGCCCAGCTCGCCAATGATCTTCACATCCCGTGGCAGCAATCCGACTTCCTCGTGCGCTTCCCGCAAGGCCGTGGCCACCACCGACAAGTCGGCGGCATCGCACTTGCCGCCGGGAAAGGCGACTTCACCAGCATGGCTGTTCATGTGGCCGGCGCGCTTGGTCAGCAATACACGCGGTACCGGCTCGCGGGTCAGGGCGATCAGAACAGCCGCATCCACCGGAGAGGCCGGGGGCTTGTAACGGGAAAGGCGCTCGCAAAGCTGCTGCAACATGGGACGGTCGTTCAGAAGGGTTCAACGCATATTAAGTGTCTAGCCGCCGTTCGACAACAGCCTTTATACTCGCCCGTTATCATTTAACGCGCCTCCTCTGCCCGGAGGCTGTCGGGAGAGGGACATGAAGTTTTGCAGCGCCTGCGGGCATGCGGTCATCCAGAAGATTCCGGCGGGTGACAACCGCCCGCGCTTTGTCTGTGCGGGTTGCGAAACCATCCATTACGAAAACCCGAAGATCATCTGCGGCTGCCTGCCGACCTGGCAGGACAAGGTCCTGTTGTGCAAACGGGGTATTGAACCGCGCTACGGCCTGTGGACGCTGCCCGCCGGCTTCATGGAAAATGGCGAAACCACGCAGGAGGGCGCTGCCCGCGAGACCTGGGAGGAAGCCGCGGCGCGGGTGGAAATCGGCGAACTGTACTGCATCTACAATATTCCGCAGATCAGCCAGGTTTATATGATGTACCGGGGGGAGATCATCGACGGCCTTTTCGGCGTCGGCGAGGAAAGCATTGAAACCGGCCTGTTCGCCGAGGAAGCGATCCCTTGGGATGAACTGGCGTTTGCCAGCATCAAGCGCACGCTGCGCTATTATTTCGCGGACCGCAAGCTGGGCCACTTCCCGGTGCGGGTGGAAGACCTGATTCATGGCAGCCGGGACTAGCCTTTCCCCTTGCCCACGACCTTATTCTACGTCCGGAGAATCCGACGATGCTCAAGAGTTTCCGCATCCTCAGCCTGATTGAAGGCATTTCCCTGCTGGTGCTGCTGTTCATCGCCATGCCCGCCAAGTACCACTTCGGTATCAGCGGCGTGGTGCCGATTGCGGGGATTACCCACGGCAACCTGTGGCTGGCCTTTATCGTCCTGTCACTGGTGGTCAGCCATCAGCGCAAGTGGTCCGTCGGCTTCTGGCTGGCGACGCTGCTGGCGTCGGTGGTGCCGTTCGCCTGTTTCTGGCTCGAACGCCGACTGAAGAGGATGGAAGGCACTCCGGCCTGATCCAGACGGCGACCGCAACGCGATGCCTTACCCCGCATACCCCAGCACGGCGAAGAAATGGCAGGTTGTCCCCGCCATGACAAAGCCGTGCCAGATGGCATGGCTGTGCTTCAAGCGATGGTCCAGCACATAGAAAATCACGCCCAGCGTGTACGCCAGCCCGCCTCCCGCCAGCCACAGCAGGCCGTTGACGGGCATTTTCGCCATCAGCGGCCCCGCCGCAAATACAATCAGCCAGCCCATGCCCAGGTACAGCCCGGTGGACACCATCGGGTTCTTCAGCTTTTCAAACAATTTCAGCACCACCCCGATGGTCGCCAGCGCCCAGATGATGCCGAAAATCGTCCAGCCGGTGGCCCCCGCCAGCACCCCCAGCGTAAACGGCGTATAGGTCCCGGCGATCAGCAGGTAAATGGCCGAGTGGTCCAGTTTCTTGAACAAGCGCTTTTTATCACCCTGCGGTAGCGCATGATAGAAAGTGGAGGTGAAATACATGAGGATCATGGTGGCGGCGAAGATACTGGCCCCCACGATGTTGGCCGTGGTGCCCAGGCGCACGGCGGCAACGATCAGAATCGGCGCGGCGGCGATGGCGGCCAGTAAGCCGACGCCATGACTGAGGGTATTGCCCAGTTCCTCAATACGCCTGAAGAAGGAAAGCGAGGACATGTTTGGACTCCCGTAATTAGTGCACATTTGTACATTATGCGCCGACCACCGGGAATTGCCATCGAAATGACGCCAACTTGCTGATTATTTTTTGTTCCAGCCCACAAGTGGCGCCGGCAGGACCGACGCCACTTATTTGATCTGGTTCTTGTACATGAAATTCTCCAGCGACGTCTCGGACAGGTTGAACCAGCCCTGCGTCAGCTTGCGCCACGGCTTCCACGAGGCATAGACCTTGCGGAACAGCGGGTCCTTGGCGGCCTCCTCCTCAAAATAAGCGAAGGTGGCCTTCTGTGCGGCCTGCATCACATCTTCCGGGTAGCGGTGCAGCACGATACGGTGCTGGTTCATCAGCCGCACCAGCGCCTGCGGGTTGCGCGCGTCGTACATGGCGAGCATGGTGGCGTTGGCTTCGACCGTCGCCACGGTGAACGCGGCCTGCCAAGCCTTGGGCAGCTTGGCCCAGGCGGCATCATTGACGTAGAAGCTGAGTTGCGGACCCGCTTCCCACCAGCCGGGAAAGTAATAATGCTTGGCGATCTTGTACAGTCCCAGCTTTTCATCGTCGTAAGGGCCGACCCACTCGCTGGCGTCCAGCGCGCCGCGCTCCAGCGCCGGGTAGATGTCAGCCCCGGCCAGCGTTTGCGGCACCACGCCCAGCCTCGACATGATCTCGCCGCCAATGCCGGGAATGCGCATCTTCAGGCCCTTGAGATCGGCCAGGCC
>CAZPZK010000292.1:0-3912 GCA_964591095.1 uncultured Moraxellaceae bacterium
CGCCTGAAGATCGTCGAAAGTTGGGGCTCTTGCTCTTTCTGGTGATGCCTACACTTTTCTGGTTTGAGGTGGTACGCCGTACCGAAACTTTGCCGAAGCCAAAGGGGCCGGCATTGTGGGCAATCTTGAAACAGACACCAGAGAAACCGCTCTTGATCGGCGCTCTTGTGGGGGGAGTGGCTGTGGCGGTTTTTCTGATCTGGCTCATGAATGAGCTTGGAAAGTCCGACTTCGGCGGCGCACCCTTCAAGCGCTTTCTTCGAGGTACAAAGCTGGTAAGTAAGGGCAAATTGCAGCGAATGACACGGGAAAAGAAGGTCGAGCAGGTAACGGTGGGCGGTATCCCGATTCCAAGCAAGATCGAGAACCTTCACCTGGCGGTTCAGGGCTCTACCGGCGGTGGTAAGTCGGTAGCGCTCCGGGAGTTGCTTTTCTCGGCCTTGATGCGCGGCGACCGGGTGATCGTCGTTGACCCGAACGGGGACCTCTATTCGAAGTTCGGGCGTGAGGGCGACGTGGTGCTGAATCCCTACGACGCGCGCACCAAGGGTTGGAGCTTCTTCAACGAGATCCGCAACGACTACGACTTCAAACGCTACGCGCTTTCCGTGGTGCCACGGGGCCAGACTCACGAAGAAGAGGAATGGCGCAGCTATGGACGCCTGCTGCTTGCCGAGACCGCACGGAAGCTCGCGCTCATGGGCAAACCCTCGGTCCAGGATCTTTTCCGATGGACCACGATTGCCGCACCGAAAGACCTGAAACTCTTCCTTGAAGGCACCCTGGCCGAGTCCCTTTTTGTTGGGGCAGAAAAGGCGTTGGCGAGCGCGCGCTTCGTCCTCTCGGCGACCTTGCCCGAGCATGTCACGATGCCGGCGGGCGACTTCTCGCTGAGGCGCTGGCTGGAAGACCCCAAGGGCGGCAATCTTTACATCACATGGCGCGAGGATATGGTCGAGGCGCTGCGCCCGTTGGTCTCGGCGTGGGTGGACGTGCTGTGCACCTCGATTCTCTCGCTCCCCGAAGACAGGAACAGGCGCATTTGGGCGTTCCTTGACGAGCTGCCCAGTCTGGAGAAACTGCCCAGCTTGATCGACGCCGCCACGAAGGGCCGCAAGATGGGGCTGCGCCTTGTGACCGCCTTTCAGTCAACCGCGCAGCTCGATGATATCTACGGGAAGGATGAGGCGCAGATCCTGCGTAGCTGCTTCCGCTCCCTCGTGGTGCTTGGTGGATCAAAGACAGACCCGAAAACTTGTGAGGACATGAGCCAGGCGCTTGGTGAGCATGAAGTCGAGCGCGACAAGTACAGTCGCAACAGCAGCTCGAAGGGATCGAGCACTAACCGCTCGCCCGAACGCAACCGAGAGCGGGTTGTGATGCCGTCCGAGATCGCATCGCTGCCCGAACTGACAGGCTATGTGGCCTTCGCAGGCGATTTCCCAATCTCGCGCGTCAAGCTCGAATGGGTCGATTTCACCAACCGCTTGCCTGCGTTCGAGGAACGGAGCTTCGGCCATGCTTAGCCACAAGGTACTGACACGCCAAGACGTAGGCGACGCTGCCGGGTACTACGAGGACGGCGCCGACGACTACTATGCCCAGGAAGGGGAGGCATCAGCGTGGCAGGGCAAGGGAGCGGAAGCGCTGGGGTTGACCGGCGCGGTCGACTCTAAGCGCTTCCGGGAGCTGCTTTCAGGCGAGGTACAGCCCGGCATCGCGATCACACGCGACGGTACACGCAAGGACAGCAAGAGTCGGCTGGGGATCGACCTCACGTTCTCGGCGCCGAAATCCGTGTCGTTGCAGGCGCTTATCGGCGGTGACGTGGAGATCATCAAGGCTCACGATCGCGCCGTGGCTCGCGCGCTCGAACACGCCGAAGAGCGCGCGCAGGCCCGCAAGAAGGTTGACGGTCGCAGCCAGGTCGAGACGACCGGCAATCTCGTGGTCGCGAAGTTTCGACACGAGACGAGCCGCGAGCAGGACCCCCAGCTTCACACCCATGCTGTCGTGATGAACTTGACCCGGCGCGCCGATGGTCAGTGGCGCGCTCTCAAGAATGACGAGATCGTGAAGATGAACAAGTACCTCGGGGCGGTGTACCGCGCCGAGCTCGCGACCGAGCTGCAGCGGCTGGGGTACAACATCCGACATGATCGCGATGGCATGTTCGAGTTGGCGCACATCGACCGCAAGCAGCTTGAGGGCTTCAGCCAGCGCGGTGCGCAGATCGAGGCGCGCCTGTCGGCCGCCGGTCTCGATCGAAGCTCAGCCACTCCTGGACAGAAGCAGCAGGCGACAATGCAAAGCCGGGCACGGAAGGTTTCGGTCGAGCGCGAGGTGCTGCATACCGAGTGGCGCGGCCGGGCGAAGGAGCTAGGGATCGACTTCGATCGCCGCGGCTGGGCCGGGCAGGGTGCCAAGGGTGAGCGCGGGTACGACGCTGCCCGGGAAATGGCGCCGGCGTCCTACCCGGTCGCCCTGGCGGCCCGCAACGCCGTGCGCTACGCAGTGGATCACCTGACCGAGCGGCAGTCGGTAGTGTCCGAGCGGGTATTGCTGGATACGGCCATGAAGCACGCTGTCGGCTCTGCGAAGCTCGGCGACATTCAGGGCGAGATCCGTCTTCAAGTCGAGAAGGGCTATCTGATCCAGGAGGCACCGAAGGACCGGCCCGCGGACCAGATCGGCAGCGGGGAAGGGCAGACGCGGGCGGCGTGGGTGGCCGAGCTGGTCGCCAAGGGGCAGGACAAAGGGGTGGCGTTCGAGCGCGTTGAGAGCGCGATCGAACGCGGCGGGCTCGTGCCCGTCGAGCTGCGCTATACCACCCAAACTGCGCACGAGCGCGAAAAGCTGATTCTGCAGATCGAGCGCGACGGCCGCGGCAAGGTGCCGGCGGTCATGTCGCGCGAGGCCGTCGTCGAGCGCTTGGTCGGCGCCTCGCTCAACACCGGTCAGCGCTCGGCGGCTGAGCTGATCCTGACGACGCAGAACCGCGTGGTCGCCGTGCAGGGCTTCGCTGGGACCGGCAAGAGCCACATGCTGAACACCGCCAAGGCCGAGATCGAAGGGGCCGGCTACCAGGTGCGTGCCCTTGCGCCCTACGGCAGCCAGGTGAAGGCACTGCGTGAGCTGGGGGTCGAGTCCAACACGCTCGCCTCGTTCCTCAAGGCGAAGGACAAGGCTATCGACGTGAAGACGGTCCTCGTTATCGACGAGGCCGGCGTAGTGCCAGCCCGCCTGATGCAGCAGGCCCTGCAGGTGGCCGAAAAAGCTGGCGCACGTGTTGTCTTGGTCGGCGACACGGCGCAGACGAAGGCCATCGAGGCCGGGCGGCCGTTCGACCAGCTCCAAGCTGCCGGGATGTCCACCGCACGCATGGACGAGATCCAGCGCCAGAAAGATCCCGTATTGAAGGAGGCCGTCGAGCTGGCCGCCAAGGGTGCGACGACGGCCTCGCTTGATCGCATCAAGAGCCTGGTCCAGATTGAGAACGACCACGAACGCCGGGCGGCTGTCGCCAAGGATTTCATCCAGAGTCCGGCGGCCGAGCGCGACCGCACGCTGATCGTCTCGGGCACCAATGAAGCCCGGCGGGAGATCAACCGCATGGTGCGCGAAGGCCTTGGGACGGCAGGGAAGGGCGTCGAGTTCGATACCCTCATCCGTCGAGATACGACGCAGGCCGAGCGATGGTTTTCAAAGAATTACCGCGTGGGCGACATCATCCAGCCCGAGAAGGATTTTGTGCGTAGCGGCCTCAAACGTGGTGACCTCTACAAGGTCGAGGACACCGGCCCGGGCAACCGTTTGACGGTGCGCGGGGAGAGCGGGGCGAGTATCACCTTCAGTCCAATGACGCACCGGCAGCTTTCGGTCTATCAGCCCGAACGCGCGGAGCTCGCCCGT
>CAZPZK010000292.1:3922-4442 GCA_964591095.1 uncultured Moraxellaceae bacterium
CGACGTTGTGCGGATCACTCGCAACGATGCCCAACTCGACGTGGCCAACGGCGATCGCTTCAAGGTGGCCGACGTCGCCGCAGGCAAGCTCACGTTGAGCGACGGCAAGCGCTCGGTCGAGATCAAGACCGACAAGCCGCTTCACCTGGACCATGCCTACGCGACCACCGTGCACAGTGCGCAAGGCCTAACCGCCGATCGAGTGCTGATCGACGCGCACAGTAAGAGCATGACCACAGCCAAGGACGTTTACTACGTGGCTATTTCCCGTGCCCGGCACGAGGCGCGGATCTATACGGACAGCGTGAAAGAGCTTCCAGCGGCGATTGCACGTGAAAACGTAAAACTCGCCGCGCTCGACATCGAGAGGGAATCCCAGAGGCGCCGGGACCGGCCCGAGGCCGAGAGGAGGGAGCGCCACGCCGCTTCGGTGCACTCTGCGCCGGGGCGGTCCGTCCGCGAGAATCTGGCGCGAGAGATGGTCACCCCCGGCGGACATGAGCGCTGATCGCGCGAGCAT
>CAZPZK010000293.1:0-4403 GCA_964591095.1 uncultured Moraxellaceae bacterium
CTCCGAAGTCGTGGAAGGCGTGATTGTCGAAGAAGGGGCTGTCATTTCCATGGGCGTCTACATCGGGCAGTCCACCCGCATCTATGACCGCGAAACCGGCGAAGTGCATTATGGCCGCGTACCGGCCGGCTCGGTGGTGGTCCCTGGCAACCTGCCTTCCAAAGATGGCAAGTACAGCCTGTATGCCGCCATCATTGTCAAGAAGGTGGATGCCCAGACACGCAGCAAGGTTGGACTGAACGAACTTCTGCGCGCCGACTGACTCTCTCAATGCCATGACCGGCCGCCAAGGCCGGCTTCCGGAGCCGCGATGATTACTGTCTATGGAATCCGTCAGTGCGATACCGTTCGCAAGAGCCTGGAATGGTTTCGTCAGGCGGGCATCGACTACCGGTTCCATGATCTCCGGCAGGATGGACTGGATGTGGCCGTTCTGTCGGGATGGTTATCACGTTTCGGCTGGGAGGACCTGGTCAACCGGAAAGGGACCACCTGGAAGAAACTGGCCATTGATCCAGACAGCATGAACGACCAGGCGTTGCGGATCATCATGGACCATCCAACCCTGATCCGACGACCGGTTGTCGATTTCGGAACCGAGATCACCCTTGGCTATTTACCTGATACCTGGAACACGCTAAAGTCCGCAGAAACCCCTCAAACCACTTGAATCGTCCACGGCGCATCATCCTCGGCCAATCTCGCAACAAATTTGACCTTGCATGTTGCAAGCCGTTACCCTAACATTGCTTTATAGCCGCAAGGCCAATTTTTTCAAGGAGTACACACTATGCATCGCAAACTGCTCGGAATTGCAATCATCGCCCTGCTGCCCTTCTCGGCTGTACACGCCAAGGGTGGTGGCTGCCCTCAGGTCAAGCAAGCTGTTGATGGCGGCGCGGATCTGAAGACCGCCATGGAAAGCGCTGTCAGCTCTGGCGCCTGCTCGGCCGCCCAAGCTGCCAATGCCGGTTATTCCCTGTCCCAGACTGCTGCTGATCGCCAGATTGTTCGCGCCTTCAAGGCCGCCAACAGCGTGGGTGGCGACTGGTACGCCGGTGACGTCGTCGGTGGCAACATCACCATGAATCTTGGTGGCAACGTTGGCGGATCCGGTGGTGGCGGCGGTGCTGCTTCCGGTGAATAATTCGCCATACTGATCCGAGAGAGGGGGCTTAATGCCCCCTTTTTTCTTTTTCATTTCGATCAACAACGTGACCGACACATGGAGCGATTCCTTTTCGGGGCCTTTCTGGCCATACTCTTTTGGGCTCCCCTCCCCCTGGGCAGCAACCGCATCTGGTCCCTTTCCCTGCTCGAAATGCTGATCAGCCTCGTATTCATGCTGTGGCTATTCAGTATGTCCGACCGTGAGCAACGCAGCACTGCGGGAACCCATATCCTCAGCCGCAACCGCCCGATCATCTTGCTGTTCTGGCTGATTCCCTTATGGAGCGCACTGCTGGCCATTCCCCTGCCGCCAATCCTGCATCCGGGAAGCTCCGGGTGGAGTCCGGTGACTGTCGATATTTCCTCGACCATCTATCAGACCCAGGAAAGTGTGGCGTATGCCATGTTTTTCACCATGGCGCTCGGCATGCTCAACACCCCGGAGCGCGTGCGGCGCACCGCCGAGCTCCTGGTCATTACCGGTGTCCTCCAGGCAACCTATTCCGTGCTGGTGACCTTGGGCGGCAAAAGCTTTGATCTATTGGGGATTGTCTATCGGCCGGACCAGCAGGCCGCGTCGGCCAGCGGCACGTTTGTCAACCGTAACCACCTGGCGGGTTATCTGGAAATGTGCATCGCCATTGGCGTCGGATTGCTGTTGACGCACATGCTGGAAAACAAGGACCCGTTCCAAGGCTGGCGGGCCATTGTCCGTCGATTGCTGATCAATCTGATGAGCGGCAAGGCCCGCATCCGTATCTTTCTGGGATTGATGGTTGTTGCGCTGGTTCTCAGTCACTCGCGCATGGGTAATTCCGCCTTTTTTTCATCCTTGGGCTTGTCGGCGCTGATCGGGCTGATCATGTACCGCCGGCATCGCCAGAGCCGGGGGCTGATCCTGTTGTTTGCCAGCCTGATCGTGATCGACATGCTGATCCTCGGCGCCTGGTTCGGATTGGACCAATTGGCCAACCGGCTTGAAGGCACCGTCGTTTCGCGGGAAGAGCGGGTCTTTGTCTATGAGAGCGGCCTTAACATGCTGAAGGACGCGCCTATCGTCGGCATCGGGGCCGGCGCATTCAACAGCCTCATCGACCAGTACAAAACCAACGAGATCTTTTTCGACTTCAGACATGCCCACAATGACTTCCTGCAGATCGCCATTGAATACGGCATCGTGGGGCTGATCCTGTTTGGCCTGATCGTGATTCATTGCTTCCGGATGGCGCTGATCGCCCAGCGCGCCCGCCATTCAGCCGTACTGAAAGGGGCCGCTTTTGCCGCCATGATGGGCATCATCAGCCTGATGATCCACTCCAGCGTGGATTTCAACCTGCAGATTCCGGCCAACGCCCTGCTCTTTACCCTGTTGTGCGCCTTGGCATGCGTCACCAACAGCATGGATCACCAGAAACACCGTTCCAACCACTCCACCTCATCCGGAGCTTCAACATGAGGAAGATTTGTCTCCTGGCCGTCACGATGACGTTGGCGGCGCCCGCCCTGGCGGAAACACCAGTCCAGAACCGTATCGACTTCCAGACCGAGGTCGAGTCGGTTGTGACCAATGACCTGCTGACGGCTGGACTCAGCATCGAAAGCAACAACAAGAACCCTGCGGCGCTGTCGCGGGAACTGACAGTGAAGATCAACGAGGCCTTGCGGCAGGCTTCCGCCTTCAAGACGGTCAAGCTCACCTCGGGCAATCAGCAGACATGGCCGGTGTACTCGGACAAGAATAAACTGGAAAGCTGGCGCGGCCGGGCTGAGTTGCGGCTGGAAAGCCAGGACTTCAAGGCCGCCGGTGAACTCATCAGCTTGCTGCAAGCCAACCTGCAACTTAACGGACTGCACTTTAGTGTCGCGCCGGCCACGCGACGTGAACTGGAAAACCAGTTGATTGAACAGGCCGTCCAGGCATTCCGCCAACGGGCGGACCGTATCCGGACCGCCTGGAACGCCAAATCCTACAAGTTGGTGCAGATGAACCTCGGCACTGCCAATCAGCCCTCGCCGCCGCCGGTCTACGCCATGCGCGCCGCCAAGGTCGAGATGATGGCGGACGCGCCAGCCGCTGACTATGCCGGTGGCGAGAGCCGCCTGAATGTGCAGGTCTCGGGCTCCATCGAACTGGAGCCCTGACGTCGGCGCTCAGGCTGACGCTTAATACAGCGGCAGCCTGAGATCCTTGAACAGTTCGTCCACGCTCTCCTGATCCGGCGCGGCAATCGCCGCCTCAACCCGCTCACGCGTCAGATGCGGGGAAAACTCCTGAATGAAATCAAACATGAATCCGCGCAACCACATCCCGCGGCGAAAGGCCATACGCGTGGTGCTGGGCGGAAACAGGTGGCTGACATCCAGCGGCACCAGATCCTCGTCGACGCCCATCTCCCAGGCCATGTGCGCAATGATGCCAACGCCCATTCCCAAACGCACATAAGTCTTGATGACATCCGCGTCCGTGGCGGTAAAGACGACATCGGGACTCAGCCCCTGCTTCCGGAATTCCTCGTCCAGCACGGATCGACCGGTAAATCCGAACACATAGGTCACGATGGGCCAAGCGGCGATATCCGCCAAGGTCAACCTTTCAATGGCGGCCAAGGCATGGCCGCGCGGGACGACCACTGTCCGGTTCCATTGATAGCAGGGTAACAAAAGCAGATTCGTGAAATGCTCCATGGCCTCCGTGGCAATGGCGAAATCCGTGGTGCCGTCAGCCGCCATTTGCGCTATCTGTTGCGGATTTCCCTGCTGCAAGTGCAGTGATACCTCCGGATAATGTTTGCGGAACGCCTCGATGACGGGCGGCAAGCGATAGCGTGCCTGGGTATGGGTGGTGGAAATGGACAAGCGACCTCGATGCGGGTCGGAAAACTCCTCCCCCACCTGCCGGATATTTTCCGCCTGCCTCAGCATTTCACGGGCAACGGCAAGGATCTCCTTGCCCGCCGGGGTAATCTGGGTAAAATGCTTGCCGCTGCGGGTGAAGATTTCCACGCCCAACTCATCCTCAAGCAGCCGTATCTGTTTGCTGACTCCCGGTTGCGACGTAAACAGGCTCTGGGCCGCCATCGAAACATTCAAATTCTGCTTCGCGACTTCAACAATGTAGCGCAATTGCTGTAGCTTCATACCCGCCCCTTTAATTCCATATAGTTATAACTATATAGCCATTGCTTCTTTATTATCAATAACAGAATTCCCTTACAGTATGTATACCTTTCATG
>CAZPZK010000294.1:0-4401 GCA_964591095.1 uncultured Moraxellaceae bacterium
GTGATGGCCGGACAGGGCGTGGCAGATCAGCAGGGCGTTGGACTTGTCGGCGTTGAGGCGGCCGTAGGTCTCGTAGACCAGGTCGTAGCTTTCCAGCACGCGGGCACAGACCAGTGTCAGCGGGGTGTCGACATGCAGTGTCTGGGGTGTCACCAGCCCGACCGAATCGGGGGGCAATGTCTGGGGCATCGGTGTAAGCCGGCAGGGTCCAAGGGGGACTCAAGTCTAAAGAGAGTGGGAGAGGGGTGCAAGCCGGACGCGCGGAGGCGCCCGGCCCGGAGGGCGTTCAGCCCAGGTTCAGCGCCGGCATGTAGGGGATGGTCAGGTCGTTCTTGTGTTCCAGATGCGATTCCAGCGTCTCCAGCAAGGCGACGAATTCCTTGGCGCGGGCGGGCTTCTTCAGCGAAAAGACCGATTTCTTCATTTTTTCGGGGTCCGTGCTGTAACCCACCACCACCGACAGCGGCTTGCCGGGCTCCGAGTGCGGATATACGGGCTTGCTGTCATCCAGGTCGACAAACACCACGTCGGCATAGCCTTCCGCCAGATACTGCCAGCGCGCGCCGCGCGCGGTCTGGGCCATGATGCCGACCAGGGACTTGAAGACCAGGCGGTCTTGTTCCTTGCCGGAGGTGCAGGACAGCGTGAGGGTTTGTGTGGTCATGGCGAGCACTTGGATGGCGGTTGACAATGGGTCGTGGCGTGCAATTACGGCAGGCATATCTGAACCGTAATCTAGCGCGCTTTCCAGCGTCCGGCGGGGCCAGGCGGATTAACGGCGGGTTTGGCCGGATGAATGGCGGAAGTCGTCTGGAAAATGATCGTGTGAAATGCGCGTTCAGGTGTTAAATCCCCGGTGCAATCGCCCGGCCGAGGTCGTACTCGGGTCTGGAGTCGTTTATACTCGCCGGTTGCTTCTTGTGGCCGGATTCCGGCTTCCCTGCCTGCGGCGGCGGTCCTACAGCGGTGGTGTTATGCGTTATCCCAAATCCTACGATGTGATTGTCATTGGCGGCGGCCATGCCGGCACCGAGGCCGCCCTGGCGGCGGCGCGCATGGGTTGCCAGACCCTGCTGCTGACTCATAATGTCGAGACGCTGGGCCAGATGAGCTGCAATCCGGCCATCGGCGGCATCGGCAAGAGCCATCTGGTGAAGGAAATCGACGCCCTGGGCGGCGCGATGGCGCTGGCCACCGACCTGGGCGGCATCCAGTTCCGCGTGCTGAACGGCAGCAAGGGTCCGGCGGTGCGCGCCACCCGCGCCCAGGCCGACCGTGCGCTGTACAAGGCCGCCATCCGCGGCATCCTCGAAAACCAGCCCAACCTCGACATCTTCCAGCAGGCCGCCGACGACCTGATCGTGGAAGGGGAGACGGTGAAGGGCGTGGTGACGCAGACCGGCATCCGCTTTGACGCCAGGACCGTGGTGCTGACCACCGGCACCTTCCTGGGCGGCGTCATCCACATCGGGCTGGAAAACCACAAGGGCGGCCGCGCCGGCGATCCGCCTTCCATCGCGCTGGCCAACCGCTTGCGCGAGCTGCCGCTGCGCGTCGGCCGCCTGAAGACCGGCACGCCGCCGCGCATCGACGCCAAGTCCGTCGATTTCGGCGTCATGACGCCGCAGCCGGGCGACACGCCGATTCCGGTGATGTCATTCATGGGCAACGCCGCCATGCACCCGGAACAGGTCAACTGCTGGATCACCCACACCAACGAGCAGACCCACGACATCATTCGCGGCGGCCTGGACCGTTCGCCGATGTATACCGGCGTCATCGAGGGCGTCGGCCCGCGCTACTGCCCGTCGATCGAGGACAAGATCCATCGTTTCGCCGACAAGAATTCGCATCAGGTATTCATCGAGCCGGAAGGCCTGAAAACCCACGAACTCTACCCCAACGGCATTTCCACCAGCCTGCCCTTTGACGTGCAGCTGGCGCTGGTGCGCTCGATCCGGGGCATGGAAAACGCGCACATTACCCGTCCCGGCTATGCCATCGAATACGATTTCTTCGATCCGCGTGACCTGAAGCACACGCTGGAAACCCGCGTCATCCACAACCTGTACTTTGCCGGGCAGATCAACGGCACCACCGGCTACGAAGAAGCCGGGGCCCAGGGCCTGCTGGCCGGGATCAACGCCGGGCTGCGCGCGCAGGACAAGGACGGCTGGTATCCCACCCGAGATGTCGCCTACCTCGGCGTGCTGGTCGATGACCTGATCACGCTGGGCACCAAGGAACCGTACCGCATGTTCACCTCGCGCGCCGAATACCGGCTGCTGCTGCGCGAGGACAACGCCGACCAGCGCCTGACCGAAACCGGCCGCAAGCTGGGCCTGGTGGACGACGCCCGCTGGGCCGCCTACTGCGAGAAGCAGGAAGCCATCGCCCGCGAGAGCCAGCGCCTGAAGTCGGTACTGGCGCACCCCGGCAGCGCGCTGGGCCAACGCTTCGCCGAATTGACCGGACAGGAACTGAGCAAGGAAAACACGTTGCTGGAACTGCTGAAGCGGCCGCAGGTGAACTTTGCCCATGTCGCCGAACTGGCGGGCATTGACGTCGCGCCGGAAGTGGGCGAGCAGATCGAGATCAACGCCAAGTACGCCGGTTACATCGACCGCCAGCAGGAAGAAATCGACAAGCTGCGCGCCCATGAGGAAATGACGCTGCCCGAGGACTTCGACTATGACCGCGTGTCCGGCCTGTCGAATGAAGTGAAGGCTAAGCTGAAGGCAACGCGCCCGGCGACGCTGGCGCAGGCGGGCCGCATCCCCGGGCTGACCCCGGCGGCGGTGTCGCTTCTGATGATCTACCTGAAGAAGCATGGCATGGCCAATTTGCGTCTGGCCGGATGATTGTTTCGGGGGTGGATCTGGTCTATTCTGGTTGACATTAAGCGTGATCAGTCACAGGTGCTTTCCATGCAATCCCTCCAGTTGAATATCCAGGAAGCCAAGACCCATCTGTCAGAGCATCTGAGCCGATTGGAGAATGGCGAACTGGACCAGATCATTCTGGCCCGCTACGGACGTCCGGTGGCGCAGATCATTCTGTGCAATGCCGAGGCGGCGGTGAAACCGCGCCTGGGCGTGGCCAAGGGCTGTTTCGTCGCGCCCGGCGCCGAGGATGCCGGGCTGGATGAGGCGGTGTCCGCGCTGTTCACCCGGATGGAAGGCTAGATGCGCGTCCTGCTCGATACCCATGTCGCCCTGTGGGCGGTGACGGACGATGCGCGTTTGGGCCAACAGGCGCGCCGGCTGATCAGCAACCCGCGGCATGTTGTCCAGGTGAGCGTGGTGACGCTGTGGGAAATCGTGATCAAGCACGCCATCAAACCGGCCGCGATGCCAGTGACCGGCGGGCAGGCCGAAGGCTGGTTTTTGGCGGCCGGTTATCAACTGCTGCCGGTGATGGCGGCGCAAGTGCTGGCGGTGGCCGGATTGCCCGCCATTCATCAGGACCCCTTTGACCGTCTGCTGGTTGCCCAGGCGCAGACGGAAGAACTGCTGTTGCTGAGCGCGGACCGACTGGTGCTGCAATATCCGGGAACTTCCGATGCGTCCCGTTGACCGATCCGCATGAATTATCAGGATTTCGCATGACTGACACACAGCCGCTCGCTGCCCTGCTCGACAATGGCCTCCGCCAATTGCAACTAGAGTTGCCGGAAGGCAGCAATGAGCGCCTCCTGTCCTACGTGACGGCGTTGCAAAAGTGGAACAGCGCTTATAATCTGACGGCCATTCGCGACCCGAAAGACATGGTGATCAAGCATTTGCTGGATTCGCTGGCGGTGTCGCCGCATGTGCGTTCGGGCAGCCTTCTGGATGTCGGCACCGGCGCGGGTCTGCCCGGCCTGGTGCTGGCGATGGTGCGCCCCGACCTGCGGGTGGACCTGTTGGACAGCAACAGCAAGAAAACCCGTTTCCTGGTGCAGATGGCCGCGCAGTTCGGCCTGAAGAACGTCAGGGTGCATCATGCCCGTGTCGAACAGGCCCAGTTGCCGCCGCAGTCCCAGATTATCAGCCGCGCCTTTGCCAGCCTGAGCGATTTCGCCCACTGGTGCGGTCATTTGCTGGCCGATGACGGCATGCTGCTGGCGATGAAGGGGCTGTACCCGCAGGACGAAATCGCGGCCTTGCCCGCGCCGTACGTGGTGCGGGAGTCGCACGCGCTGACGGTGCCGTTTCTGGACGAGGCGCGGCATCTGCTGGTGATCGGCAAGCAAGCCTGAGACGGCGCGCCCGACGGGGTGCGCCACGGAGCGGGCGGTCCGCCCCTCCCGACCCTCCCGGTGTTTCCGGGGAGGGAACCTGAATAGTGAAGGAAACCTGACATGACGCAAATTCTCGCCATCGCCAACCAGAAGGGCGGAGTCGGCAAGACCACCACCTC
>CAZPZK010000295.1:0-4401 GCA_964591095.1 uncultured Moraxellaceae bacterium
ACCAGATTGGCGCTGCCTCAACCATTACCGAGGCGGCGGGCGCGGGTACCGATCTGGTCATTTCCACGGTTTCCTACACCCTGGCGGCCAATGTCGATAATCTGACCCTGGATGATGCCGGCGGCGCCATAAACGGCACGGGCAACGGCGACGCCAATACCATCACCGGCAACTCCAGCATCAATACCCTGACCGGCGGGGGGGGGAATGACATTATTGATGGGAGGGGCGGTGCCGACACCATGTATGGTGGTGCGGGAAACGACACTTTTTATGTGGATAACACGCTGGATGTGGTGAACGAAAACTTTAATGATGGCACGGAACTCGTCTATTCACTGGTCAATTACTCCATCAACAACGATGCGGATGTGGAAAACCTGACCTTGTACGGAACCGCGAATGTCAATGCGATCGGCAATGCCAGCGTGAATGCCTTGGGCGGCAATAGCGGCAATAACACACTCAATGGTCTGGGTGGCGCGGATACCATGACCGGTGGCGCGGGGGATGATATTTATGTGGTGGATGTGGCCGGAGATACGGTGGTCGAAGCCCTGAACGAGGGCACGGATGAAGTCCAGACCACCGTCAGCTATACCTTGTCCGCCAATGTGGAATACATCACCCTGCAAGCCGCGGGCGGCGCGATCAACGGCACCGGCAATGCCCTGGCCAATATCCTGACCGGCAATGCCTCGGCCAACGTGCTGACCGGCGGCGCCGGCGATGATATCTACTATGTGGACAGTACCGATAGCATTGTTGAGAGTGTGGGTGGGGGCACGGATACCGCCCTGGCGGCTTTCAGCTTTACCATTGCCGCCGGCTTCGAACTGGAAAACATCATTCTGACCGGTAGCAGCAACATCAATGCCACCGGCAATGAGTTCAACAACTTCCTGCAGGGGAATTCCGGCGATAATATCCTGACTGGCAACGCGGGTAACGACACCTTGGATGGCATGGCCGGAAACGACACCATGGCCGGAGGCTTGGGCGATGATGTCTACTTCGTGGACAATACCCTGGATGTGCTCACCGAAAACCTGAATGAAGGGGAAGACACAGTTTACAGTCAGGCCACCACCTTTACCCTGGGCGCCAACGTTGAAAACCTGACGCTGGTCGGCCTGAATAATATTTCCGGAACCGGCAACACGTTGAACAATGTGATTTACGGCAATGCCGGAAATAACGTCCTGACGGATGGCGGTGGTAACGATACCTTCGCGGGCTTGCAAGGCAACGATACCATTACCGGGGGCAGCGGCAATACCACCTATGAATACGCACGTGGCGATGGCGCCGATCTGGTGACCGATACCGGCGGTTCCGATGCACTGAACTTTGATACCTCTGTTTCCCATACGCAGTTGTGGTTCTCCCAGTCTGGCAGCAACCTGTTGATCAGCGTGGTGGGTACCACCGACAGTATAACGGTGGTCAACTGGTTCAGTGGCGTCGCCAACCATGTCGAGACCATTTCGGCCGGAGACGGTTTCACTCTGGATGAAAGCCGTGTCCAGACGCTGGTATCCGCCATGGCGGCATTGACGCCGCCGCCCATGGGCTACACCGATCTGCAACCGGAAAACTACGATGCCCTGGAGTTGACCTTCTTCTCCACGTGGCAGGGCTAAGCCCGACGGTGGCGCGCTCACGGGGCGCGCCACCGTCCGTTTTGTCCGCTCCTCCCTTCCTTTTACGGCATTCTTCCGTATAATCCCCGCTTTTAGATTTTCGCCTGTTGGCCGCAATAACAACCGAGGATGCCATGCAAGTAGTTGTCGAATCCGTTTCCGCCCTGGGACGCCGCCTGAAGATTTCTGTTCCCGCCAGTCGTGTAGAGCAGACTTTCAATAATCGTCTCAATCAGACCGCGCGCACGGTCAAGATGGATGGTTTTCGTCAAGGCAAGGTGCCGCTGAGCCTGGTCAAGAAGCGTTTTGGCGAAAGCATCCGCGCTGAAGCCCTGGAAGACGTGATTCGTGACAGCTATGTCGCGGCGGTGGAGAGCCAGAATCTGCGCGTGGCCGGCTTTCCCTCCATCGAGCCGTTCAATGCCGGTGAAGGCAAGGATCTGGAATTCTCGGCCGTGGTCGAAGTCTATCCGGAAGTGACTCTGGCGGACTTTGCTACCCTGTCCGTGGAACGCCCCGCATCCGAAGTGACCGATGCCGATGTCGAGGAAATGATCCAGAACCTGCGCCGTCAACGTGCCAAGTTCAACGACACGGATGAGCCCGCGATCGACCAGGATCGGGTGACTCTGGATTTTGAAGGCACGGTGGCTGGCGAAGCCTTTGCCGGCAACAGCGCCAAGGATTTCAACCTTGTGCTGGGTTCCGGCCGCATGATTCCCGGCTTTGAAGATCAGATCGTTGGCATGAAGGCGGGTGAGGAAAAGACCATTACCGTTACCTTCCCGGCGGATTATCAGGCCGAGAACCTGGCCGGCAAGGAAGCACAATTTGCCATCAAGGTAAGCAAGGTCGCCCGTCCGGAATTGCCCGAACTGGATGACCAGTTCCTGTCGGCGTTTGGGGTGACCGAAGGCGGCGTGGAAAAGTTCCGCGCGGATGTCCGCCGCAACATGGAGCGCGAACTTCGCAACAACATCCGCGCCCGTGTCAAGAACGCTGTCTTTGACGCGCTGCTGGCCGCTAACCCGGTTGAGGTGCCGAAGGCCCTGCTCAGCCAGGAAGTTGACCGCCAGCGTCAACAGGCCATTCAGCGTTTTGGCGGCAATGCGCAGAACATCAAGCCGGAAATGTTGCCCAACGAGTTGTTTGAAGAGGCATCCCGGCGTTCCGTTGCGCTTGGCCTGCTGCTGAGCGAAATCATTGCCAAGAACGATGTCAAGGTCGATGGCGACCGGGTGAAGACACTGGTGGGTGAAATCGCCGAGTCTTACGAAGATCCTGCCGAGGTGATCGCCTGGTACATGAGTAACCGCGAACAGCGCGCCCAGGTGGAGTCGGCGGTCCTGGAAGACCAGATCGTCGATCTGGTTCTGGCTTCCGCCCAGGTCAGCGACAAGGCGGTCGGTTATTCCGAACTGCTCCGCCAGCAGCAATAATGAACCCCGTGGCGGCCCCATGATGGCATGGGGCCGCCACGCATCGGACTCCCCGCGCTTTTCTGTCTGTGATTTGCTAATTTGCTGGAATGTGGCTGTCTTTTTTGCTAAATGTTACAGCGCAGAAAAATCCAGTCCATCAACAATTTGCATCGAGACAATCAGATGAATCCAGTCAACAGCGGCCTCGTGCCCATGGTGGTCGAGCAATCCGCCCGCGGTGAACGCGCCTTCGATATCTATTCCCGGTTGCTGAAAGAGCGCGTCATCTTCATGGTGGGCGAAGTCGAAGATCACATGGCCAACCTGATCGTCGCGCAGATGCTGTTTCTGGAATCTGAAAACCCGGACAAGGATATCCACCTCTATATCAATTCCCCGGGTGGTTCCGTGACGGCCGGCATGGCGATTTATGACACCATGCAGTTCATCAAGCCGGATGTCAGCACCATTTGTGTCGGCCAGGCCTGCTCCATGGGAGCCTTCCTGCTGGCGGCGGGTGCACAGGGCAAGCGCTATTGCCTGCCCAATTCGCGCGTTATGATCCATCAGCCGCTAGGGGGATTCCGCGGGCAGGCTTCGGATATCGCCATCCACGCCCAGGAAATCCTGAAGATCCGCGATAAACTGAACCAGTGCCTGGCCACCCATACCGGCCAACCGCTGGAACGCATCGAGAAAGATACTGACCGCGACAATTTCATGGGGGCCGACGAGGCCAAGGCTTACGGCCTGATTGATGCCGTACTCGAAAAGCGACCCTGAAGCGGCAGCCAGAATATTAACGAGGGCAAGACATGAGTGATGATCGCAAAGGCCGTGATGAAAGGCTGCTTTTTTGTTCTTTCTGCGGCAAGAGCCAGCATGAAGTCTCCAAACTGATTGCCGGTCCCTCGGTATACATCTGCAATGAATGTGTTGAGCTCTGCAACGACATCATTCGTCAGGAGGTACGCGAGGAAGGGCAGGGCGGCGCCAAGGCCCGCGACTCGCTGCCGACCCCTCACGAAATCAAGCAGACTCTGGATGAATACGTCATTGGCCAGGATCAGGCCAAGAAAGTGCTGGCGGTGGCGGTTTACAACCACTACAAGCGCCTTCGCGCCGGAATGAAGAAGACGACGCCGGGTGGCAAGCAGAATCAGGATGTCGAACTGGCCAAAAGTAATATCCTGCTAATCGGCCCTACCGGTTCCGGAAAGACGCTGCTGGCGGAAACCCTGGCCCGTCTGCTGAATGTTCCTTTTACCATTGCCGATGCCACGACGCTGACCGAAGCCGGCTATGTTGGCGAGGATGTTGAAAACATCATCCAGAAG
>CAZPZK010000296.1:0-4381 GCA_964591095.1 uncultured Moraxellaceae bacterium
GAGACCGCTTCGCGCAGGGAGTCACCGCGCGAGGTGGAGCCCCGGGGCCTCCTGCACTACCTGGACCGCTGGCACCTCATCGCCTGGTGCCGCCTGCGCCGGGACTTCCGGGACTTCCGCCTGGACCGCGCCTGCGCGCTGGCCCTGACCGCCGAGAAGCGCGAGGGCGTTTACTGGTCGCGTTCACGGCAAAAGTTGTGGCACAAGGGCGAGGAGTCCGGGCATATCCAGAAAGTCCGGGAAATCCGGCTGGATTGCGATAGCGATGTCATCATTCTGCAGATTGAACAGGTGGGCGGCATCGCCTGCCATACGGGCCGGGAATCCTGCTTTTACCGCCGCCTGGATGACGATGGCCAGTGGCGCGTGATGGATGCCGTGCTCAAGGACCCCAACGCCATTTACGAGAATCCCAAGCATGACCACGCCTGATGTCATGGCCGAACTGGGCCGCCTGCTGGCCGAGCGCAAGAACGCCACGCCGGAATCCTCCTATGTATCCAGCCTCTACCACAAGGGCCTGGACAAGATCCTGAAGAAAGTCGGTGAGGAATGCACCGAAACGGTGATGGCCGCCAAGGATGCGCAGGTTGACGGAAAAACCGAACACCTGATTTATGAAACGGCGGATTTGTGGTTTCATACCCTTGTCATGCTCGGGCATTTCAATATCCCGCCCGAAGCCGTGATTTCGGAACTGGCCCGGCGCTTGCATGTTTCCGGCCACGCCGAAAAAGCGGCCCGAACCCCAACTGCGGAGTAAACACCCCCATGTCCGGTCTGTCCCTGCCTCACCTGCTGCTGCTGCTGGTCATCATTTTCCTGCTCTTCGGCACATCCAAGCTCAAGAACATCGGCAAGGACCTCGGCGGCGCCATCAAGGGCTTCAAGGAATCCATGAAGGACGAGGAAAGCAAGCCCGAGCAACCGCCCCAGCAAATCAGCCAGCAGGGCGGCAACACCATCAATGGCACCGCCACCCCGGTGCCCGATCCCCAGAAAAAAGATAACGCCTGATGTTTGACGTCGGTTTCAGCGAACTGCTGCTGCTGGCCGTGGTGGCCCTGGTGGTGCTGGGGCCCGAAAAGCTGCCCCATGCCGCGCGCATGACCGGCGCCTGGATCGGGCGCATCCGGCGCATGGTGCTGGGCATCCAGGCCGAAATCGAAAAGGAAGTGGCGGCTCAGGAGATGCGCGAACGCATCCAGAAGGAAGTGGAACGCCTGAAGTCGACCGAGGTCAGTATCAGCCAGGAATTGAATGCCGTGGAAAACAGCATTCGTCAGACCGTGGTGGATGCGTCGGGTTCGGTCGATGCCGCCTTGCCGGAGCCTCCGGTGGCGCAAGCCGTCACGGATGTCACCGTCCCCCCCTCCCCAGACAGGCAACCCCCGACCCCATGAGCCAGGAAACTGAAAACCAGGAGGAAATGCCCCTGGTATCGCATCTCATCGAGTTGCGGACCCGTATCATGCGCATTCTGGGCGCCTTGGGCATTCTTTTCCTTGCGCTGGTCGGCTTCAGCAATGACTTGTACTCCCTGATGTCGACGCCCTTGCGCCTGTTGTTGCCCGCCGGCAGCAGCATGGTCGCCACCGATGTCACCTCATCGTTCATGGCGCCGCTGAAGCTGACGTTTTTCGCGGCCTTCTTCCTCGGCATCCCCGTCGTGCTTTACCAGATCTGGGCATTCATCGCGCCCGCCCTCTACAAGCACGAAAAGAAAATCGCCATTCCCTTGCTCGTGTCCAGCGTCATCCTGTTCTACACCGGCATCGCCTTTGCCTATTTCGTCACCCTGGGCCCGGTGCTGAAATTCTTTGTCTCCGTGGTTCCGGAACACGTCAGCTTCATGACCGACATCAACAGCTACCTCGATTTCTGCCTGAAATTCTTCCTGGTTTTCGGCTTCACCTTCGAGATTCCGGTGGTGGTGCTGTTGCTGGTGATGGCTGGCGTGATCAGCACCGCCAGCCTGATTGAAAAGCGGCGCTATATCGTCGTGCTGTGCTTTGCGGTATCGATGTTCATCACGCCGCCGGACGCCCTGTCCATGGCCGTGCTGGCCACGCTGATGTGGATGCTGTTCGAGATCGGCCTGCTGTTTGGCCGGGTGATGGAAAAGCGACGCGAAGACGCCGCCGGTTAAACCTGCAACAGGAAGGTCACCGGCCCGTCATTGACCAGGCCCACCTTCATGTCGGCGCCAAAAATGCCGGTCTGGACACACGCATGCTGTTGGCGCGCGGCGCTGACAAAATACGCATATAAATCGTGGGCCAGGGCCGGATCGCCGGCGGTGGAAAATCCCGGCCGCAGCCCCTTGGCCGTATCCGCGGCCAGCGTGAACTGCGAAACCACCAGCAAGCCGCCACCCACTTCCGCCACGTTGAGATTCATCTTGCCGTCGGCATCCGGAAAGATGCGGTAATGGAGCACCTTGTGCAGCAAACGCTGCGCATGTTCGGGCGTATCGTCCCTTTCCACGCCCAGCAACAGCAGGATGCCACGGCCGATTTCGCCGGTGACCTCCCCATCCACCACCACCCTGGCCTCACTCACCCGCTGGATCAGTCCGCGCATCAGGCCAACCTGCGGGCAAAGTCATGGGTGGCCTTGACCAGGGCATCGATGATACCCGGCTCGGCGGCGGAGTGTCCGGCATCGCGGATGATATGCAACTCACTGCGCGGCCAGACCTTGTGCAACGCAAAGGCGCCGTCCAGCGGGCACACCACATCATAACGGCCATGCACGATCACGCCGGGGATGTCGCTCAGCCGATCCGCCCTGGCCAGCAGCCCGTCCGGCGGCAAGAAAATGTCATTGACGAAGTAGTGGCACTCAATGCGCGCCAATGCCAGGGCGGTATGCGGGTCCGCGAAATGACCGACCACGCCCGGATTGGGCTTCAGGGTGGAACAATGCCCTTCCCAGACGGACCAGGCCTTGGCCGCCGCCATTTGTGCGATCTGGTCATCCCCGGTCAGCCGCCGGTAATAGGCCCGGATATAGTCATGACGCTCGGCGGGCGGAATGATGCGCTCATATTCCTCCCAGGCATCGGGAAAAATGCGGCTGGCGCCATCCTGGTAAAACCAGTGCAGATCCTGAGGGCGGCAGAGGAAGATCCCGCGCAGGATCAGGCCGCTGACCCGTTCCGGATGCTCCTGGGCATAGGCCAGCGCCAGCGTCGAGCCCCAGGAGCCGCCAAACACCAGCCAACGGTCAATACCCAAGAATGCGCGAAGGGTCTCCATGTCGGCGACCAGCGCCGGCGTGGTATTGCCGGACAGTTCGGCATGCGGCGTCGATTGCCCGGAACCGCGCTGGTCAAACAGCACGATCCGGTACAGCTCGGGGTCAAAAAAACGGCGGTGCCAGGGCTGGGTTCCCCCGCCCGGTCCGCCATGAAGGAAGACCACCGGAATGCCCTGCGGGTTGCCGCTTTCCTCGACATACAGGACATGCGGCTCATCGACGGCCAAACGGTGCAGGGCATAAGGCTGGATTTCGGGATACAGTCCAAGCATCTTGTTCTCCTCGGGTTGCATTCAAGAGTAATGATTAATCCCGTTCCTGACAAATGCCCCATCAGTGTTTACAATTCCCGCTTTCGTCACGCTTGCCGAGAATCACCATGAGCCGTCCGAACCTGCTGCTGGAGCCCCGGGAACTGGCCTCCCGCCTTTCCGGGCCCGGCCTGCTCATCCTGGATCTTTGCAAGGAGTCCGTCTATCGGCAGGCCCATATTCCCGGCGCGTTCTGGGTCCCCAACAAGGATCTGGTGCTGGGCAGCCTGCCCGCCCCCGGCAAGTTGCCGCCGCTGGAGCGGCTGGAAGCGGTTTTCGGTCAACTGGGACTGACCCCCGACACCCATGTCATTGTCTATGATGACGAAGGCGGCGGCTGGGCGGGACGCTGCGTCTGGACGCTGGACATGATCGGCCATCGCCATTACTCCTACCTGAACGGCGGGCTGCATGCCTGGCTGGCGGCCGGCCTGCCCATAGAAAACACCGCGAATACTCCCGTCGCCAACCCCTCGCTGCGGCTGAGCCTGCACCCCGAAGCACGGGCCGACGCCGACTACCTGAAGGCCCATCTCGGCGACAGCCGCCATGCCTTCTGGGACGCCCGCACTCCCGAGGAATTCCACGGATCGCGCCTGCTCGCCCAGCGCGGCGGCCACATTCCCGGCGCCGTCAACTATGAATGGACCCGCGCCATGAGCCGTGATGATTCGCTGCGGCTGCGGGATCCGGATATCCTTCGCGCCGAACTGGCCGATCTTGGCATCACCGCCGACAAGACCGTCGTGACGTATTGCCAGACCCACCACCGCTCCGGCTTCACCTATCTTGTGGCCAAACACCTGGGC
>CAZPZK010000297.1:0-4378 GCA_964591095.1 uncultured Moraxellaceae bacterium
CCTACAGCCCGCGCTGCCTGGACGGCATGCGCCTGGTCTACGCCGCCACCGACGACGAAAGCGTCAACCAGGCCGTCTACCGCGACTGCGAGGCACGCGGCATCCTGATCAACGCCGTCGACCAGCCGGAAATCTGCCGCTTCATCACCCCGTCCATTGTCGACCGCTCGCCGGTGATCATCGCCGCCAGCACCGGCGGCGCGGTGCCGGTGCTGGCCCGCCACCTGCGCGCGCGGCTGGAAACGCTGATTCCCGCCGGTTATGGCGACATGGCGCGCATCGCCGGCGAATTCCGCCTCGCCGTCAAGGCCGCCCTGCCCGACACCACCTCGCGCCGCCTGTTCTGGGAAGAACTGTTGTCCGGCCCCTTCGCCGAGCGCGCCATGAACGGTCAGCCCGACGCCGCCCGCGCGCTGGCGCAACAGGCGCTGGACGCCGCCGACGCCGCGACGCTGACCAAGGGCGAAGTGTTCCTGGTGGGCGCGGGACCGGGCGACCCCGACCTGCTGACCTTCCGCGCGCTGCGCCTGATGCAGATGGCCGATGTGGTGCTCTACGACAACCTCGTCTCCGACGCCATCCTCGACCTGACCCGGCGCGACGCCGACCGCATCTATGTCGGCAAGAAGCGCGCCGACCACGCCGTGCCGCAGGACGACCTGAACCTGTTGCTGGTGAAGCTGGCGCGGGAGGGGAAGAAAGTGTTGCGGCTAAAGGGCGGCGACCCGTTCATCTTCGGGCGCGGCGGCGAGGAAATCGAAACGCTGGCGGAACACGGCATTCCCTTCCAGGTGGTGCCGGGCATCACCTCGGCGGCGGGCGCCAGCTGCTACGCCGGCATTCCGCTGACACACCGCGACTACGCGCAGGGCGTCACCTTCGTCACCGGCCACCGCCGCGAAGGCGAGGAGCAGCTGGATTGGACGCGCCTCACCAATCCCTGCGAAACGCTGGTGGTATACATGGGTATCGCCCAGGCGCCGGTGATCTCGGCGGAACTGATCGCGCACGGCCGCCGCGCCGACACGCCGGTCGCCGTCATCGAAAAGGCGACCACGCCGCAACAGAAGGTGCATATCGGCACCTTGGGCACGCTGGGCGAGGTGATCGCGACCGCCGGCATCAAACCGCCGGCGCTGCTGATCATCGGCGACGTGGTCAAGCTGCACGACAAGCTGGCCTGGCGCTGCGGCTGACCGCCGCCGCCAAGCGGCGGGCATGACACCCTTCGGCCGGATCGTTATAATTTGATTAACATATCCCGCACCGAGCCGCCGCCATGGAAAACAAGACCGCCCGCCTCACGATCCTGATCGACCCGGTCAAGAAGCAGGCTCTGGAGACCCTGTGCAACGCCCAGGACCTGACGCCTTCGCAGGTGGTGCGGCAACTGATCCGCGAGTACCTCGACAAGCACGGCGTCGACTACGGCACCCGCAACCCGCACGCCATCGCCCGTGACAAGACCGGCGAGGCCTGAAGCGCTGGCTTACAGCGCCTTCCACGAGCGGCTGCCCGCCACCAGCTGGTTGCAGAAATGCGGCATCGGCAGGCCGGTGCGGTGCTTCAGGCGCTCGGCGCGCTCGTGCATGCGCGCATGCGGCAGCTCGCCGCGATCCTTGAAGGCGAACACCACCTTGTTGCCGCTGGTCTGCGACTTGATGATCAGCACCCGCCCTGAAAATATCTTCCCCAACCGCCCCAGGCTGACCGCCAGCCGCTCGTCATCGCAATTGAAATTCGCCACCAGCACCCCGCCCTCGCGCAGCGCCTCGAAACAATGCCGGTAATACAGCGGCGTCGACAGCGCGTCCGGCAGGCCGTCCTCGTCATAGCCGTCCAGCAGCAGCACATCGGCGGCGCCGGGGTGAAGCGGCAGGTACTGGACGGCATCCGCTTCCACCACCCGGAAACGCTCGCTGTCGGCGGGAATGCTGAAGGTGTCGCGCAGCGCGATCACTTCCGGGTTAATCTCGACCGTGGTCACCGTGCTTTGCGGCAGCAGGTAATGACAGTATTTTGACAGCGAACCGCCGCCCAGGCCCACCAGCAGGATGTCCGGCGGCTCCGGGTGCACCAGCAGGAAGGCCATCATCGCCTGCGTATAGCCGAACACCAGCTCCAGCGGCTTGTCGACGCGCATCTCGCTTTGCACATGCATGAAGCTGAAATGCAGCGAGCGGGTCTCGCCATCATCCATCAGCAAGGGTTTTTCAAAGGAGGGACGCATGGGGACTCCGGACGACCAGGGGGTGATATGGCAATATCATTATAATAAAATGATAATGCCGTTGTCATCCTTGCCGCTCGCCATCGCTCCCGCCGGGGCAACGACTCCCCCGACCGGCCTCGGCATGGCTGGGGGTCCGGACCCGGCACTGCTACACTGTCGCGACTCTTCCCATCGGGACTGCCTCACATGCCCCTCGAAATCGAACGCAAATTCCTCGTCTCCGGCCACGCCTGGCGCAGCGCCGACGCCGTGCTGTACCGTCAGGGTTACCTCAACCGCGACAAACAGCGCACCGTGCGCGTGCGCATGGCCGGAGACCGGGCCTTTCTCACCATCAAGGGCGTCAGCAGCGGCGCGACGCGGGTGGAATTCGAATATGAAATTCCGGTCAGCGAGGCGGCACAGCTGCTGACGCTGTGCGACGGGCCGCTGATCGAAAAGACCCGCCACCGCGTGACGGTGGGCCCGCATGTCTGGGAAGTTGATGAATTCCATGGCGACAATGACGGGCTGGTGGTGGCGGAGATTGAGCTGGGCAGCGAGGATGAAGCCTTTGCGCGGCCGGAGTGGGTGTCGGTGGAAGTGACCGAGGATGCGCGGTACTACAACTCGAATCTGGCGGTGAGGCCGTTCCGGACGTGGAGTGAATCATGAGCATGGGACCCTTTCACGACGGCTGGACCACGGACGATGTGGAGGCCGTGATGGCGCGCGGGGAACCGCACGAACTGCTGTATGCCCCGATTGTGGCCAGCCTGAACGCCGCCGACTGCCCGCCGGGCTGGGCGGAAAGCCTCTGCGTCCGGCTGGCGGCGCATCCCGATCCGCAGGTGCGGGGCAATGCGCTGATGGGTTTCGGCCATATTGCCCGGACCTGCGGCACACTGGACATGGCGGTGGTCGGGCCGTTGCTGGCGGCCGGGCGTAGCGATCCCGATCCGCATGTCAAGGCGCAGGCGGATGAGGCGTGCGGGGATATCCGGGTGTTCATGGGGGTGGCACCTTGATCATGCGCCACAGCGCAATACTCCTGTTTTCGCTAAGCATGACCCTTGCCCATGCCTTCCCCAAGGCCGACCATGTGATTGTCATGGCCATCATTCATCACCCAGCGCTTCAACTGGACCAATGGCTGCATCGCGCTGAGAAATGAAGACATGGCTATAGTGTGGGAGGCGGTGGAGCCGGGGACACCAATTGAGATCAGGCCTTGAGTACCCACCTCACTTGAGCCTGCCGGAAAACTGGCATACCATAGGCTTCAATGGCAGAGCGGTTTAAATACTTCGCCTGGACCGGTTGCGACAAATCCTGCCACACATCGTAAGCGTACTTGCAAGTACGTCAACTCCAGGCACCGCACCCTTCAAAGCCTCATCGTTCGATGGGGCTTTTTGTTTCAAGGACGAACATGCACAGACTGATCTACCTCGATGAGAGTGGCGACCTCGGCTGGAAATTTGATGCCCCCTACCAACAGGGCGGCTCCAGCCGAATGCTGACAATTTCAGCCGTTTCATGCCCGGACACCAAGGTCAACCACCTGCGACGCATCGTTCGAGGACTCTATAAAAAGCGTAAACGGCCACTCAGCAACGAACTGAAATCCGTTAACCTGAGCGCGGGAGATCGCATCCACTTCATTCGTGAGCTGATGTTGCTTAGGGAAAAGCATACTGATATCCGATTCTTCTCGATCACCGTCGACAAACAGCGGGTTGGCAAAAACCTTCGCGCCGCTCCCAACAAACTCTACAACTTCATGGTTCGTCATCTGTTGCTGGATGAAATCTGCGATACCCGCTTCGTGGATCTGATGCCGGATGCCCGGTCGGAAAAGGTGAACACAGGCTGGAATCTTGGGCACTATCTGGCCCAGATGATTTATGAAAGGAAGGTCGGTGCGGATGTGGTCAATGAGTCCTGCAACGTTACCCCGCTGGAAAGCCATCACCATCTGGAATTGCAGTTCGTGGACTACTACACAGCCCTGATCTGGGCCAAATACGAATTTGCCCAGACCCAGATCGACGAATTTCATGCGGGGCCGGGGGTTGTGGATATGCGGTTGTTCTTCCCGTGAGATTGTTTTCGCCGGTCCGCTGGCCTCCAATGACAACCCCCTTGTCCCCCCCGGCCCTCACC
>CAZPZK010000298.1:0-4332 GCA_964591095.1 uncultured Moraxellaceae bacterium
ATGACAGCCTGTTCGGCGAAGATGGGCGCACGCAGTGCGCCCCTACGGGCTACGGGCGTTAGCCCTTGAACGTCGACAACCCCGCATCCCCGAACGGCTCATCCCTCTCCCTGACCGCCTGCCGGAACCCCGCCGCCATCGACCGCTGCTGGAACTCATAGCCCTCCTTCGTATGCCGCGTCATCCCGTCCAGCATGGTCCCGATCACCTGCGTCGAATGCAGCCCCTGCGCCATCACCGACTGGTTCAGCAACAGCTTCATCATCACCAGTTGGTTGACCGGCATCCGCGCAATCCGCTCCAGCAAGATCTCAAAGCGCTCATCCAGTTGCTCCGGCGGCGCCGACTCGATCGCCAGCCCCCATTCCCTGGCTTCCTTCCCCGACAGGCAATCCCCGGTAAACAGCAGCCGCTTCGCCTTCTCCAGCCCGATGCGGTGGAACCACAAGGAGGTGGTGGGTGACCCCCAGACCCGCGCCGGCGGATAGCCGATCTTGGCGTTGTCGGCGATCACCAGCAGGTCGGAGCACAGCGCCATGTCGGTGCCGCCCGCCACGCAGAAACCGTGCACCTTGCACACCACCGGCTTGTCACTGTGGAACAGGCTCATGAAGCCCTTCACATTGCGGCTCATCATCGCGTAATCGACCATCGGGTCCCAGGCGGTGTTCGGCAGGTGATTCTGCATCTGCACCCGCGGGTCCAGGGGCGAACCTTTCGGACGATCCGGGTTGTCCTGCCCGGTCAGCAGCCCTTCCGCGTTTTCCACCAGGTCATAGCCGCCGCAAAAACCGCTGCCGTTGCCGGACAGGGCGATGACATGGATGGCCGGGTCGAGGTTGGCGCGCTCGACGCAGGCGGCCAGCTCGCGCGGCAGGTCGAGGGTGATGCCGTTGCCGCGCTCGGGCCGGTTCAGCGTGATGCGGGCAATGCGGCCGGTGGTGTGGTAGATGAGGGTCTTGAAGGTTTCCATGCTCGCTCCATTCAATACAGAAATTTGCATTGATCGAAATCATGTGTAACATTACCTTTATCGCCAATCAATATCATTTCGGGTAATCCTGATGAACACCACCGCCCCGCCCGCCGACGGCATTTCCAGCGACGCCGTCTACGAACACAGCCCGGTCACCCGCCGCAAGGTCACCGACCTGTTCAGCCGCGAGGAAATTCAACGACTGACCGCGCGTTCGGATGCTTGGGGCGCGTGGGGCATCGCCTCCACCTGGGGACTGATCGGCGCGGGCTTCGCGCTGTGCGGCTGGGCGCTGACGTTGCCGGTGGCGGCGATGATTCCGACGGGGATGCTGGGCCTGGCGCTGCTGGGGGGACGGCAGCTGGCGCTGGCCATCCTGACGCACGAGGCCTCGCACAAGACGCTGTTCGCTTCCGGCCGGGCCAACGACGTGCTGGCGGACTGGCTGTGCGCGCGGCCGCTGGGGCTGGACCTGGCCAAGTACCGCGTGCACCACTTCATCCACCACACCAAAACCGGCACGCCGGAAGACACCGACATCTCGCTGGTAGCCGGTCTGCCCTGCTCGCGCGTTTCATTGCTGCGCAAATTCGCGCGCGACCTCAGCGGCCTCACCGGGCTGAAATTCCTGCTGGGACGGATGCTGATGGACGCGGGCTACCTGAAGTGGACGGTGGCCTCGCAGGTGGAAAAGCTGCCGCAAGAAGGACGCACGGCATGGGACGTGGTCAAGACCTTCGCGGACAATACCTGGAAGGCGGGGGTGATGAACGGGTTGCTATTCGGAGTCCTGGCGGCGGCCGGGCATGGCGAACTGTACCTGGCCTGGGTGCTGGCCTACCTGATTCCCTATCCGCTGTTCATCCGCATCCTGGCGATGGCGGAACACGCGGGGACGGAGCAAGGCACGGACATGTTCCGCAACACCCGCACCACCCGCGCCGGGCTGATCGCCCGGACCTTCGTCGCGCCCTGTCATGTCAATTTCCACATCGAGCACCACGCCATGGCGTCGGTGCCCTATTACCGGCTGCCGGAGACGCATGCGCTGCTGCGGGCGCGCGGGCTGGTGGAGGAGCCGCCGGGTTATCTGGAGGTGATGGACCGGCTGTCGTCGCCACCGGGCTGAGCGCGGGTCATTCGAGGGATTGCAGGCGCGCCTGTTCGCGGCGGTTGTAATCGACCATGGCCAGGAACCAGTCGGCGAAGTTGTCGAAGCTGTCCACCACCTGCCCGGTGATCCAGAACACCACGCCGGGCAGCAGGGCATGGGCCGAGGCCAGCAGGAAGACATCGCGGCCGTTGGCCGACACCGCGATGGGCAGCAGGTCGTCGAGGTCGTAGCCGCTCAGCTCGTTGAACATGCGGGGATCCTTGAGCAGGACCCGCGCCCGATCCCGCGCCGGTCCGGCCAGCAGTTGCCGGGCGGCCAGCAGATCGATATCGCGGTAGAACGACGGCCAGCCGTTGCTGTGGCCCAGAAAGCAGCGGAAATCCGGGTCCAGCGCATAGCCCAGCGCCCGTTCGACTTCGACCAACTCGGATTCGGCGGCTCCCGGCTCCGGCAGGGGATGCCGCCACAAGCCGGTGCGGTCGGCATCCGCGACCTGCTGCTTCACCATCGTGGCCATGAAGATTTCGCTTTGCCAGTCCATCATCCTGCTCCTTGTCCGGCGGGTCGGGTTGCGGGGCGCAAGGCTAGCGCGGTCGAAGCGGACGGGCAAGCCTGGCGCGACGGATGCGCGGTGCGCGACCGGCCGGAAAACCGTATGCTCCCGATTCGCCCTACTTTGGAGTTTCCCGTGCTGACCCGTGACGAACTGAATGCCTTCCTCGCTGCTGAATTTCCTCAGAGTCCCTGCCTTGTGGAGGCCGTGGGCAACCGCGCCGCCACCGTGCGCCATCGCGTCGGTCCCGGCGAACTGCGGCCGGGCGGCACCGTCTCCGGCCCGGTGCTGATGACCACCGCCGATCTGGCCCTGTACGCCGCCCTGCTGGGTGAGATCGGGCTGGTGCCGCTGGCGGTGACCACCAACCTCAATATCAACTTCATGCGCAAGCCGTCCGCCGACCGCGACATCATCGGCGAGTGCCGGCTGATGAAGGTGGGACGCTCGCTGGCGGTGGGGGAAGTGTGGCTGTATTCGGAAGGCGTGGAGGAACCGGTGGCGCATGTGACGGGGACGTATGCGATCCCGCCGCGGCGCTGAAGCGGCCCTGCACCCGGATGAGCGGCTATAATCACCGTTCAGAAGCCCCTGCCGGACACCGACACCCCATGACCCCCCCCACCACCGGCGACCTCTACGCCGACCTCTCCCGCTATTACGACGGCTTCTGCTCCGGGGTGGACTACGCCGGGCAGGCGGACTTCCTGCGCCGCGCCCACGGCTGCTTCGGCGAATCCGGCGGCCGCGACTACCTGGACCTGGGCTGCGGCACCGGCGTGCTGCTGGCCCACATGCAGCAGCGCGAGTTCACGGTCAGCGGCCTCGACTACAGCCGCGACATGCTGGACGCCGCCGCCCGCCGCTGCCCGCAGGCGGAACTGCTGCACGGCGACATGGCCGCCCTCGACGCCGTGGACCGCTACGACCTGATCAGCAGCCTGCTCTACTCCCTGCATTACAGCCACCCGGTTGCCGCCATGGCCGAAACCCTGCGCCGCGCTTTCCGCGCCCTGAAGCCGGGCGGGGTGCTGATCTTCGACATGGTGGACAAGCACGGCATCTTCACGCGCGATGCGGTGTCGCAACTTCAGCAGGATGACGCCCTCTTCACTTTCCGCTCGGGCTGGCGCTACGACGGCCAGGGCGAAGACCTGGAACTGCGGGTCGCGATCCGCCGCGAGGATGCGGACGGGGTGCAGGAATGGCAGGACCGCCACGGCATGACCGCCATCTCGCTGGCGGAACTGAGCGGGCTGATGGAGGATGCCGGTTTCCAGGTGACCCGGCTGGAACGCGATTTCGGCGGACTGCGCGCCTGGGACGGCCACAGCTTCAACCTGCTGATGGTGGGGCAGAAACCACGGATCGCGGTGGCCTGAACCCCGCCTCCGCGCCGATGGCGGCCGGGGGAAATCCGTGCTATCCCTGAACGGGAAGACGCAGCGGCAAATGCCGCTCCCCCCACCCCAGGAACCGGCCTCATGACCCTGAAACGCAGAACCCTGCTGGGCGCCAGCCTGGCCGGCGCCCTCGGCGGCGCCGGACTCACCGGCTGGCTGCTGCAGCCCCGGCCCCCCGGTCCGCGCCGCGTACCACCGCTGCCCTCAGGGATCAAACCCGGCGCGCGGCCGCTGAACATCCTGCTGATCGTCACGGATCAGGAACACGCCGAGCTGCCGCCGGGCC
>CAZPZK010000299.1:0-4279 GCA_964591095.1 uncultured Moraxellaceae bacterium
GACTCAGGGCGGAGAGCTGCATTTGGCGCTGGCATTCAACCCGTCACATCTGGAAATTGTTTCGCCGGTGGTGGAGGGATCAGTCCGCGCCCGGCAGATGCGCCGCAAGGATATGGACGGCCGTTTGGTATTGCCCGTTATCGTCCATGGCGATGCCGCCTTTGCCGGTCAGGGCGTGGTGATGGAAACCTTTCAGATGTCGCAGACGCGCGGTTACAAGACCGGCGGCACCATGCACATCATCATCAACAACCAGGTGGGATTCACCACCAGTTTCCGTGATGACGCCCGTTCCACCGAATACTGCACCGACATCGCCAAGATGGTTCAGGCCCCCATTTTTCATGTGAATGGTGACGATCCGGAAGCGGTCTTCTTCATCACGCAAGTGGCGCTGGATTACCGGATGCAGTTCAAGAAGGATGTGGTTATCGACCTGATCTGCTATCGCCGTCGCGGTCACAACGAAGCTGACGAGCCGTCCGCGACCCAGCCGCTGATGTACCAGGTGATTGGCAAGCTGCCGACCACGCGTTCCCTGTATTCCGACCAGCTGGTTTCAGGCGGCATCATGACCCGCGCCGAAGCCGATGAAATGGTTGAGGATTACCGTTCCGCGCTGGAAGAGGGCCGTCATGTCGCCAAGGCGCTGGTGCGCCAACCCAATACCGAGTTGTTTGTCGACTGGAGGCCGTATCTGGGCCATCAAGTGGTGGATGACTGGAATACCGGCCTGCCCGCCGAGCGTCTCACTGAGCTGGGTTTGAAGCAGCTGCAATATCCCGAGGGCTTCGTCCTGCAGAAGCAAGTGCAGAAGGTGATGGATGACCGCGCCCGGATGTATAAGGGCGAACTCGACCTGAACTGGGGCGCCGCCGAGGTGCTGGCTTATGCTTCCTTGCTGGAAGATGATTTTGTTGTCCGGCTGACCGGTCAGGATGTGGGGCGCGGCACGTTCTCGCATCGGCACGCCATCCTGCACAACCAGAAGGATGACAGCACTTACGTCCCGTTGCAGCACCTGTCGTCGACACAGCAGCGTTTCGCCATTTTCGATTCCCTGCTGTCCGAGGAGGCGGTGCTGGCCTTTGAATACGGCTATGCCACCACGATCCCCAAGTCGCTGGTGATCTGGGAAGCGCAATTCGGTGACTTCGCCAATGGCGCGCAAGTGGTGATCGACCAGTTCATCTGTTCAGGTGAAACCAAGTGGGAACGCATCTGCGGCCTGACCATGTTATTGCCGCACGGTTTTGAAGGACAGGGCCCCGAGCATTCTTCCGCCCGTCTGGAACGTTTCCTGCAGTTGTGCGCTGAGCACAACATGCAGGTCTGCACCCCGACGACGCCGGCGCAAATATTCCATTTGCTGCGTCGCCAGGCGGTTCGCCCGTTGCGCAAGCCACTGATCGTGATGACGCCGAAGAGCTTGTTGCGTCACAAGCTGGCTACTTCCAGCCTGTCAGATCTGACCATCGGTGGATTCCAGACCGTAATTCCCGAGGTTGACGCCCATGAGCCCACAGCGGTAACGCGCATCGTGTTGTGCGGCGGCAAGGTGTATTACGACCTGCTGGAAAAGCGTCGTGAACTTGGACGCAGCGATGTCGCCATCATCCGTATTGAACAGCTGTATCCGTTCCCGGAAGAGCGGTTGATCGAAGTGCTGAAGCCCTACGTCAATGTGGAACATATCGTCTGGTGTCAGGAAGAGCCGATGAACCAGGGCGCGTGGTACAGCACCCGTCATCGCTTCCAGCGCGTGACCGCGGCCTGGAATCCCGCGCGGGAAATCCGTTATGTGGGTCGCCCGGCTTCCGCCGCGCCCGCCTGCGGTTCCGCCTACCTGCACTCCGCGCAACAGACCGCGCTGCTGCATGACGCCCTTAACCTGAACACCCATCTTTAAGTAGAAGGAATAACGAACATGGCTATCGAAATCAAAGCGCCCGTTTTCCCCGAATCCGTAGCGGACGGAACGGTCGCTACCTGGCACAAGAAAGTGGGTGAACCGGTTACCCGTGATGAAGTCCTGGCGGATATCGAGACCGACAAGGTCGTGCTCGAAGTAGTCGCGCCCGCCGATGGCGTGTTGACCAGCATCGCCAAGGCCGAGGGTGACACGATCCTCAGTCAGGAAGTCCTGGCGATTTTTGACACCAGTGCCGGCAGCGCCGCCGCGTCCACTCCGCCCAGTGTCGCGGCCCCCAAGGAATCCGTGGCTTCCTCTGCGGCTGTTGCCGCGGCTGCGACGTCCGATCTGGCGCCCGCCGTGCGCAAGGCTGTAGCCGAAAACCAGGTGGATCCGGCTCAGGTCAGCGGCTCCGGTCGCGGCGGCCGCATCACCAAGGAAGATGTGCTGAATCATCTGTCGGCGGCCGCCTCGGCTCCGGCGTCTGCCCCGGTCGCCGCGTCGCCGGTGGCGATCAGTACGGCGGTGGGCGAGCGCATCGAGAAGCGCGTGCCGATGACGCGCCTGCGCGCCAAGGTGGCCGAGCGCCTGCTGCAGGCCAGCCAGCAAACCGCCATGCTGACTACGTTCAACGAAGTCAACATGAAGCCGATCATGGAGATGCGCAAGGGCTATGGCGAACGCTTTGAAAAGCGTCACGGCATCCGCCTCGGTTTCATGTCCTTCTTCGTCAAGGCGGCGGTTGAGGCACTGAAGCGTTTCCCGGCGGTCAATGCCTCCATCGATGGCAACGATATTGTCTATCATGGTTACCATGACATCGGTGTGGCGGTTTCCTCCGACCGTGGTCTGGTGGTGCCCGTGGTGCGTGACGCCGAGCGCATGAACCTGGCCGAGATCGAAAAGAACATTATCGATTACGGCAAGAAGGCCCGTGACGGCAAACTGGGCCTGGAAGACATCACCGGCGGCACCTTCACCATTTCCAACGGTGGAGTGTTCGGCTCGCTGCTGTAAACGCCGCTGCTGAATCCTCCGCAAACCGCCATCCTGGGCATGCACAAGATTCAGGAGCGCCCGATGGCCGTCAACGGTCAGGTTGTGATCCTGCCGATGATGTATCTGGCGCTGTCCTATGACCACCGCCTGATCGACGGCAAGGAAGCGGTCAGCTTCCTGGTGACGATCAAGGAACTGGTGGAAGACCCCGCGCTGCTGTTGCTGGATCTGTAACCGCTGTAAAACCCTTCCTTCTGATGGGGGAAGGGGAACCAGACAGGAAATGAACACATGTCACGCGAATATGATGTAGTCGTCATCGGCGGCGGACCCGGCGGATACGAGTCCGCGATCCGCGCCGCGCAACTGGGCCTGAAAGTGGCCTGTATCGAAAAACGCATTCATAACGGCAAGCCGTCGTTAGGCGGCACCTGCCTTAATGTCGGTTGCATTCCTTCCAAGGCGTTGCTGGACTCCTCGCACCGCTACCATGACACCAAGCACAGCCTGACCATGCACGGTATCAGCACCGGCGATGTCAGCATCGATATCGGCACCATGCAGGCGCGCAAGGATCAGGTGGTCAACCAGCTGACCGGTGGAGTCGCCCAACTGCTCAAGGGCAACGGCATTGACTGGCTGCAAGGCACCGGCAAGCTGCTGCCCGGCAAGCAGGTCGAGTTTGTCGCCCATGACGGCGCGACCGAAGTTGTCCAGGCCACCAAGGCAGTGATCCTGGCCGCCGGCTCAGAGCCGATCAACATTCCGGTCGCGCCGCTGGTGGACGACATTGTTGTCGACTCCACCGGCGCGCTGGCGTTCACCGCCGTGCCGAAACGTCTGGGTGTCATTGGTGCGGGCGTCATCGGTCTGGAACTGGGTTCGGTGTGGGGACGTCTGGGCGCGGAAGTGACCGTGCTCGAAGCGCTCGACACCTTCCTGCCGATGCTGGACAAGATCAGCAGCAAGGAAGCCTTCAAGATCCTGACCAAGCAGGGCCTGAACATCCAGCTGGGCGCGAAAGTCACGGGCTCGACGGTGAACAACGGTGTGGTGACGGTTTCCTATACCGACAAGGATGGCGACAAGACCGCCGAGTTTGACAAGCTGATTGTCGCTGTCGGCCGCCGTCCGGTCAGCCGTAACCTGCTGGCTGAAGGCACGGGGGTTGAGGTTGACCCGCGCGGTTTTGTGGTCGTGGACAACCAGTGCCGCACTTCGGTGGAAGGCGTCTGGGCAATCGGCGACCTCGTGCGCGGTCCGATGCTGGCGCACAAGGCGATGGAGGAGGGCATGATGGTGGCGGAACTGATCGCTGGTCATTATGCCCAAGTCAACTATGACACCATCATCGGCGTCATCTACACC
>CAZPZK010000300.1:0-4275 GCA_964591095.1 uncultured Moraxellaceae bacterium
CAAGGACCCCTCGAAGGTGGACCGTTCGGCCGCCTATGCCGGTCGTTATGTGGCGAAGAACATCGTGGCCGCCGGTCTGGCCGACCGCTGCGAAATCCAGGTTTCCTATGCCATCGGCGTGGCGCTGCCGACCTCGATTTCGATCAACACCTTCGGCACCGGCAAGATCAGCGACGAACGGATCATCGAACTGGTGCGCCGCCACTTCGACCTGCGTCCCTACGCGATCACCAAGATGCTGGACCTGCTGCACCCGATGTACCGCCGCACCGCCGCCTATGGCCACTTCGGCCGCGCGCCGGAAACCGTGACCGTGGGTGACGACACCTTCACCACGTTTACCTGGGAAAAAACCGACAAGGCCGAGGCGCTGCGCGCCGACGCCGGGTTGTAATCCCTGCCCAAACAAAAAGGCCGCTGAAATCAGCGGCCTTTTTGTTTTCAGCTGACGGGCGGCTGCGCGCCGCCCGTTTTCCGGCTTATTGCCAGGACCAGCTTTGACCCCAGCTGTTCTGGCCGTCCCAGAGATGGGCGTCCTGACCGTCAAACGCACCCCACCAGGCATCCTTGATGTCCATCGCCTTGGCCGGGGCATGCGCCGGACGCAGCGAATTGCCCGCGCCGCGCAGCCAGACCTGGTTGGCGCCGCCATTGCAATCCCAGAGCTGGATGCGGGCGCCATTACCGCTGCTGCCGCCCGAAACATCGATGCAGCGATTGGAATTGGCCTTGCTGTGAATACGGCCCTGCGCGTCCTGCCACCATTTCTGGCTGTCAGCGCCATGACAGCTCCAGTGATGCACCGTCGCGCCGTTGGCGGTGCTGCGATCTTCCAGATCCAGGCACTTGCCCTTGCCGTTGACCAGCGAGCGCCAGACCGGCACCTCGTTGAGGGTGGTGCTCTGGATCTGCACGGTCACATTGCCGGACAGGGCGGCGTCGCTGCTGAGACGCAGGATGACACTGCTGTCATTGACGGTGAAGGAGGTGGCGACATTGGAGCCGATCAGGGTCCGCTGCAGCTGGCGGTTGCCGTTGAAGACCTGCAGGCTGTCGCCGACGCCGTCCAGGCCGCCGCTGACAGTCACCGTCACCGCGCTGGCGCCGGGGATGTACAGGGTTTGGTAAACCGTCTGGTTAGCGGCATAAGCGCCGGAATTCCAGTAAATGGTCGGCGCATAGTATGCCTCCCACTTGCCTTCGCGGGCCTTGTCGGAGAGGTTCAGCCAGAGCGACTGGCCGCTGCTGACTGCTTTCAGACGTTCGTTCTGGTAAGCATTGGCGGGCACGGCAAAACGGAAGCCGGGAAATTCGCTGGCGCACTGGGCGCGCCCCTGCTCCCAAGCGCCGCTGCCGGCGGTGACGCGCCAGTCATCGGCATTACCGAGGCTCTGGCAGGCAAAACGCTTGACCGCCGTGCAGGAGACATCGTTCCAGCGGCCGTCGCTGCGGCGCTCCGCGCAATTCTCACCGCCGGAACCGGCATTGTTCGGCTCGCCGCCGCCCCAACTCCACACCGCCGCCGCTGTCATGGCGTCATCCCAGCGGTCGGCATCGACATTGCTGACACCGCAGGCAAAAAGGCGGGGAATATTGCCGCCATCAATGGTGCCGGTGCCATCGACCCAACTGTCGGGCAGCAAGTCCTTGCCCAGCTTGCTGTCGGAAATGGCGTAGATGTTGCCCATGACCAACGGATTACCATCCAGCTTGCAGGTGGCGGTATCAAAATACTTGACCGGTCGCGAATTCCAGCCCCCGGCGGCGCCGGTCGCAAAAAGGCGGCCATCCCAGATCAGGCTGCCGTCATAGGTATTATTCGCGCCCTTGACAATCAGTCGCTTGCCCTTGGCCACCATCTCGCGCGGGCTTTCCCAACGGTTGGCGGGCTTGTCGGAAGGCTTGTAGAGCAGACTGCCGAAAATGCTGTAGAGCGGGCCTTCCACCATCGCCTGGTTGCCCACGCGGTCTTCCAGATCCAGGAACAGGACTTCGCGCGGGTGCGCGGCCAGCCAGTTGGCGATCTTTTGCAGTTCGCCGGTGTAGCTGTCTTCCGCGCTGTAGATCTGGTTGCATTCGCTGTGACAGAGCTTGACCACGCCGTCATCGACATGGATATCCAGATCAATATTCCGGACACCGTTATCCATCAGTTTGTCCAGCGCCCAGCGCTGGTTGGCCCAGGTGGCGTCTGAGTCATTCCACGCATTGTGCGCGCCCAGCATCTGCAGGCGGTTGACGGGCGTGTCATATTGCAACTCCATGGCCTGGGACAGCGGCCAGGACGAATCCGCCCAGCCTTGACCGGCGGCCAATAGCAGGCCAGTGATGACAGCAAGTTTTTTCATGAGGGAAGACTCCGCGGCGGCACGTTGTTTTTGTACATTTATGCAGCGGAATAATGAGCATTGCTCGCCGCCAAGGCTTGATAGTTGCCGACAAGGCGACGAGCGGTGAGGCGGAAAAAGATAAATCACCCGCGCGAGCGGACAGACGGTCAGGCCACCGTCGTCCGGAACACGGCCAGCGGCTGGCCGCTATTGGCCAGCGTCATTTCCAGCACATCGCCCGGCGCCAGCGCCGCCACCCCTTCCGGGGTTCCGGTCAGCACCACATCCCCCGGCTCCAGGGTAAAGATGCGGCTGATATAGGCCACCAGCGCATAGATGCCGGTCAGCATGTCGACCGCCCGGCCTTGCTGGCGCGTCTCCCCGTTGACGCTCAGCGCCAATTCCGCCGTGGCGGCGTCGCCCAGGGTCTCGGGACTGATGAACGGCGACAACGGGCAGGCTCCGTCAAAAGCCTTGGCGACTTCCCAGGGATGGCCCTGTTTTTTCAGCTCGTTCTGCAGATCGCGCAAGGTGAGGTCGAGCGCCAGCCCGTAACCGGCGATGACGGCCGGCACGGCATCGACATCCAGGTTTTTCGCCATCCGGCCGATGAGCACGGCGATTTCGGTTTCGTGATGGCAACTGCCGCGCCCTTCCGGAATGGAAAACGATGGCGAGAGCGGTACGATCGCGGTACGCGGCTTGAGAAAGAGAATGGGCGTCTCGGGGACGGCGTTGCCCAGTTCACGGGCATGCGCGGCATAGTTGCGGCCGACGCAGACGGCCTTGCCCACCGGCAATTCGAGGGCGCTACCGTCAAGACGGGTATGTCGATACATGGTTTTATCCAGTCGGGGTTTGCCGATACGATAACGGGAACCGCCTCGCTCCGCCACGGCCATACCCGCGATTTTTCCTTGATTCTCCGACAAACACGCCAAATATCCCTATGAATGGCATTGACTTTCCGGCCTCGTATCATTTCAGCGGTTACAAAAATACACCCTCCCCCCCCTCCCGCCCCCCCTCCCAAGGAATGGGTAATTAATTCACAACTGTACATAAGATCGGCCGTGACTGAAGAACTTCAGCCTCACCGAACATCTAGAACAACATTACACGAGGGACATCATATGGCAATCTGGGTCACATGGCCTGCATGGGTCAAATTCGGGTCGCTGGGCATCGCCGCCGGCCTGATCACACTGGGCGCGCAACGCGAGAGCCTGTTGAAAAACAATCTGTTCGACCTTGAGGACTATCCCAAGCTCAACGCCAAGATTACCTGTGATGCCCGCAGCCAGACCGTCCGCACCGAGGATGGCACCTGCAATATCCTCAGCAACCCGGCGGAAGGCTCGGCTTATGTCCGTTTCGGCCGCAACGTCAACCCGAAATATACGCCGGGCGAAACCGAAGCCAACACCCTGCTGTCACCGAACCCCCGCGAAGTCAGCAACACCCTGATGGCGCGCGGCGAGTTCAAGCCCGCAACCAGCGTCAACTTCATCGCCGCGGCCTGGATCCAGTTCATGGTGCATGACTGGGTGGATCACGGCCCCAATCCCTCGGCCAATCCGATTAAGGTGCCGCTGCCGTCCGGCGATGCCTTGGGTTCCGGCTATCTGGACGTGCGTCGCACCGCCTCCGACCCCTCCCGCACAGCGGCGGACGCCGGCAAGGTCAATACCTACCGCAACCACAACACCCACTGGTGGGATGGCTCGCAACTTTACGGCAGCAGCAAGGCCGCCAACGACAAGGTCCGCTCCTTTGTTGACGGCAAGCTGAAGATCAATGCCGACGGCTCCCTGCCCGCCGAAGTGCTGAGCGGCAAGCCAGTGACCGGTTTCAACGAAAACTGGTGGGTCGGGTTGAGCATGCTGCACCAGCTGTTCACCAAGGAACACAACGCCATCGCCACGATGCTGAAGCAGAAATATCC
>CAZPZK010000301.1:0-860 GCA_964591095.1 uncultured Moraxellaceae bacterium
CCATGGACCTGGAATGAGAATAAGTAAAATCAGACGGAAGAATACCCGTCGCTGTTTCCCGGCGCGGCCGACCAGCTGGCGGGTCTGCTTTCGGGCGGTCAGACAGTTGTCACGCTGACCTTTCGCGATGGGGAGACGTGATGACCGCACGCGCATGCGCTAAAGCAGCCCGCCGAATTGGCGGGATTTCATCAAGTCGGCAACAAGCTGACCCTGCCGCCGCCGTGGCGATGTTATTGCCCCCTGGAGATCCGACATGCGCTATGGCCTGATGTTGACCTTGGCTGTCCTCGTCTGTCCGTTGCCCGCCTTGGCCGGGGATGCGGCCATGGCGGCCATTTTTTCCCGTTACGGACTTCAAGGAACGCTGGTACTGTCATCGCTCAACACGGGTCGCACGTTTGTCCATCAGGATGTCCGGGCGTCAAGGCCGGTACCCGTGGCGTCGACGTTCAAGATTCCCAATACCCTGATTGCCCTGGAAGAACAGGTGATCGGCCGCGACGACATCCTGCATTGGGATGGCCAGCCTTACGCCATTGCCGACTGGAACCGTGACCAGACACTCGCCAGCGCCTTCAAGGTGTCTTGTGTGTGGTGTTATCAGGAATTGGCCCGGCGCATCGGTGGCGACAAGTACCGCCATTATTTGCAGCGGATGCATTATGGCCATTTGCGCGAGCCTTTTGTCACCACCGAATTCTGGCTGGACGGTTCACTGGTCATCAGCGCCAGGGAACAGGTGGATTTCTTGCGGCGCTTGCAGCAAAGGGAACTGGGCTTTGGCGATGCCGCCTACCAGGCGCTGCGTGACATCATGCTGGTGGAACAGACTCCCACCTATGCCTTGCGCGCCAAGA
>CAZPZK010000301.1:870-4265 GCA_964591095.1 uncultured Moraxellaceae bacterium
TAAACTGACACCACAATTGGCCTGGCGCCAAATGACGGGGGGGGGGGGGGGGCCCACACCGCAAATCGGCTGGTATGTCGGTTATGTCGAAACAACCGATGACGTGTGGTACTTTGCCACGCAAGTCGATATCAATGACGAGCGTCAATTGCCGCTGCGCCTGCAGTTGACGCGGAGCGTGCTTCAGCAAAAGGGAATTCTGCCCTGAGCCGAAAGGATGCTGCAACCTATAACAAACCACAGATGACAGGGAGTTCCCGGCATGCTTGACAAACTCAATCGCCTTTCGGAAAGCAGCGGCCATCTGCCTCGCGGCGTTGGCATGGTTTCCGGCGTGATCGCCCTGGGACTGGGCATTCTGTCCCTGCTGGGGGTATTGGCCTTCCATTTTCCCGCCTATCTGACCACGCCGGAACTGCGCAAGCTTTATGACGTCGAACTGCTGCGGGAAGTCTTGTTCTGGAGCCTGATCAGCGGCGGTGGCATTGCCCTGTTCAATATCGTGCTGGACCGCGCGCGCTGGCTGTCGGGCACGGCATTTTTCCTGATCATCCTGGCCGCGATGATGGGCGGGCATCGGGTGCCGGTGGGGGACTTTGCCGATAATACGCCGTACCTCGGGCTGGATTGGCTGATCCTGGATCTGCTGAAATCGACGGTCATCTTCATCCTGATCGAAAAGCTGTTTCCGCATCGGCCGCAGGCAGTGTTCCGGCCGGAATGGCAGACGGATCTTTCCCACTTCATGGTCAATCATTTGGGCGTCGGACTGGTGCTGCTGGTCACTAATCATGCCCTGCAGGGCATGTTCGGGTGGGCGGTCAAGGACGGGATTCAGGGTTGGGTGCAGGGGCTGCCGTTCTGGGTGGCCTTGTTCCTGATCATTCTGGTGGCGGATCTGGTCCAGTACTGGACGCACCGCGCTTACCACGAAATTCCGTTGCTGTGGCGTTTGCACGCTGTTCATCACAGCGTCAAGAGCATGGACTGGCTGGCAGGATCGCGGCAGCACATCCTGGAGTTGCTGGCGACGCGGGTCCTGGTGCTGGCGCCGGTGTTTGTACTGGGCTTTTCCAAGGACGTGATTGATGCCTATATCCTGGTGGTCGGTTTTCAGGCCGTTTTCAACCATGCCAATGTCCGGGTCAATCTCGGTCCGTTGCAGTACCTGATCGTCACCCCCAATTTTCACCACTGGCACCACTCGCAGGATGCCGAGGCGCTGGACCGCAACTACGCCGCCCATTTTGCCTTTCTTGATCACCTGTTTGGCACGGCGGTCAAGTCGGACAAACCGTGGCCGACCGAATACGGCGTGCTGGGGGATTATGTACCGGATGGTTTCTGGAAGCAGTTCCGCTTTCCCTTTGTCTGGCGGCCGGAAAAGCCGGCCGTGAAGGTCGCCGACTGACCGGCAAAAAGTTGTACGTTCGTCCATATTCTGTTGACGGCTGGCGGTTATTGCGGCGAAATGACGTGAATAACAACAACTTCCTTCGCGCCGGAGAAGCCGCATGACCGCTCGTATTCCCACCGAATTCCAGTATTTTGAAAACGTCCGCAAGCCGATCAACGTCTGGCGCCTGCGTCTGGCGCGCGTGTTGTTCCGCCAGAATCCACGCTTGCCGGATGAAGTGATCCGTGCCTGGGCCGAGTCCTATTACGATGCCGATCCGGTGGCGGAGCGTTTTGTCGAGGACGTGTACTTGCGTCAGGGACAGGCCGCCGGTCGCGCGATGGTGGAGAAGGCGCTGGCGGAAGGCGTGCAGGCTGTTCCGGACGCGCCGGAAAGCCTGCGCGCGTTGTTTGCCGAATTCGAAACCGCGCCGTCCTGGCTGGATTGGGAGAAGGTGGATCTGGGCGCCCGCGTCTTCCGCCGCTATGGTCCGCAGTTGTACAGCTTTCTCGGCGCCATCACGCTGGACGCCTACCAGGAAAACTCGGTGACCAAGCCGTTGGCGTTTACCGGCGCATATACCGGGGAGTCAGCCAATCGCCGCTTTCTGGAAACGGCCTCCTTTTGGCGTGATGTCTCGGCGCCGGGGGGCATGCACGCGGGCGGTGGCGGTGTGCGGACGGCGGTGCGCGTGCGGTTGATGCATGTGTTTGTGCGCAAAGGACTGTTGCGGCATCCGCAATGGGATCTGGACGCCTGGGGGATGCCGATCAGTCAGGGGGATGCGCTGCTGACACTGATTGCGGGCAGTATCGCCCCCGGCATCGGCCTCAAGCTGATGGGGTATCGCGCCACGCGCGCGGAAATCGAGGCGATGCTGCATTTCTGGCGTTATGTGGGGCATGTCATGGGCGTGCAGCCGCGCTGGTATCCCGCCACGGTGGAGGAGGGCCTGAGCCTGTTGTTTGCTTCCTTCATCAAGGGACCAAAAAAGGCCGGCGAGGATGGCCGGAATCTGGCGCATTCCTATGTGCAATCGTTTGCCCCGTCGCCGTCGGATCACGGCTTTACCCTGATGCGCAAGAAGCTGGACTACTGGATGGACCTGGGCATGACCTGGTTTTACCTGCCGGGGGACACCTACCGCAATCATCAACTGCCCAAGCCGGGAGTCTGGGGATTGCTGCCGGTATTGCAGTTTCCGGTGGTGTTCGGGCTGGAAACGATCCGGCGCCACAGCCGCTGGGCGGATGATTGGCGTGACCGTCTCGCGCAGCAGGCTTCGGAGCGCTGGCTGAGCCGGCATCTGGGAGAGCAGGGGGTGGAGTACAAGGCCGTCGAGCGGTTTACCCGTTAGGATAAACCGCTCGCGGGGTGTTGCTGGAGGATCAGGCGGCGGCCTGCTCGCTCACATCAAGGTTTTGGGGAAGCGCTGCCGTGGTTTCCGCCGTGATTGCGGCCGGCTTCTTGCCCCATTTGGCGATCAGCTCCTCGCGGCGTTCCGGGTCGAAGTTGATGCGGCTCATATCGCCCTTGTAGTGCTCCACCACCTTCGGGTCCATCACCGCGAACCACCATGACGGGATGTAGGCGGGCAGCAGCATGGAAGCGTAGCCTCCCGGCAGTTGCGGCGTACCTTCGAAATGGCGCAGCGACTGGAAGCTGCGGGTCGGGTAGGCATGGTGGTCGCTGTGACGCTGCAGTTGGTACAGCACCAGGTTGGTGATCACATAGTTGCTGTTCCAGCTGTGTTCCGGCTGGGTGCGCTCGTACTTGCCGTTGGCGTCCTTCTGGCGCAGCAGGCCGTAGTGCTCGATGTAGTTCACCACCTCCAGCAGCGAAGCCCCGTAGAAGGCCTGCACCAGCAGGAACAGCAGGACAAGGGGGCCGAAGGCAGCCATCAACGCGGCATAGAACACCGCCGTCATCGCCCAAGCCTGAAGCAACTCGTTTTGCCCGTGCCAAGTCGGCAGGCCGCGTGCGCGTACGACCTCTTCCG
>CAZPZK010000302.1:0-4260 GCA_964591095.1 uncultured Moraxellaceae bacterium
ACACGCGCCTGACCGCTGTCCAGCAGGCTGAGGGTCTCCGCAACCGCTTGGCGCACATCCTGCGGGGCATTTAGCGGGCTGAACTGCAGGCGGTCTTCAAAGGCCTGGGTGATCAGGTCGGCGAGTGACATACAAGGTACTCCATCAGTCATTAGGCTGAAAATCAGGGCCGGCATTATAACGGAAAAAAAGCGAACTCTGCGGATTCAAAGCAATGCCTTGATGCGCTCGGCGGCCGTGGTGCAATCACCGAGGGAGGCGACCAGGGCCATCCGTATCCGGTCTTCGCCCGGGTTAATGCCATCAACGGTGCGTCCCAGATAGCGTCCCGGCAGAACGGTGACATTGGCCTGTCCATGCAGCAGGCGCGCAAAGCTCTCGTCATCCGTGGGGGTTTCCGCCCAGAAGTAAAAACCGGCATCGGGCATTTGCAGCGGCAACACCGGGTTCAGGATGTCATGGAAGGCCTTGAATTTCTGGCGGTAGAGCTGGCGGTTCTGCGCGACATGCGCTTCGTCCAGCCAGGCCATGATGGAGGCCCACTGGTGCTGGACCGGCATGGCGGAACCATGATAGGTGCGATACAGCAGGTAGGGCTTCAGGATCGAGGCGTCTCCGGCAATAAAGCCGGAGCGCAAGCCGGGGACATTGGAGCGCTTGGACAGGGAGTGGAAAACCACGCAGTTGCGATAATCATGGCGTCCGGTTTCGGCGCAAACCTGCAGCAACCCGACCGGAGGTTCATTTTCATTGAAATAGATTTCCGAATAGCACTCGTCGGAGGCTATGACAAACCCATGTTCGTCACTTAGTTCCAGCAGGCGTGTCAATGTTTCTCGGGGAATGACCGCGCCGGTGGGGTTTCCGGGGCTGCAGATGAACAGCAATTGGGTTTGCTGCCAGATATCCGCGGGAACAGCATCAAAGTCCGGAATAAAGCGATTCTCGGGGGTGCAGGGGAGGTACCAAGGCTCCGCCCCGGCGAGAAAAGCGGCTCCTTCATAGATCTGATAAAACGGATTCGGCATCACGACCAGTGGGCGTGCCTGACGGTTTATCACAGCCTGGGTGAAGGAAAACAGGGCTTCCCGTGTGCCGTTGACTGGCAGGATCTGAGTTTCAGCATCCAGTTCCAGCAGACGGAAGCGGCGTTGCAGCCAGGCAGCGATGGCCTGTCGCAGTTCGGGGATGCCCTTGGTGGTCGGATAGGTGGCCAAATGGCGTGACTGCTGATTGATGGTCCGCATCACGAAATCGGGCGAAGGATGCTTGGGTTCGCCAATCGAAAGGGCAATGGGCTTGAGATCGGCCGGCGGAGTCAGATCGCTGAACAGCCGCGCCAACTTCTCGAACGGATAGGGGTGCAGGTGGCTCAAGTCGGGATTCATTCAGTTCACCGTGTCCAGTTGGTTGCGCAGGGCGTCCGCCAGTTTGCCGCAAAGTTCAGGGGTGGAAATGGGATGGCCGTCGCGATCCGTGATAAAGAAGACGTCCTCGGCGCGCTCGCCCAGCGTGGCGATGCGGGCATTCAGCAGATTGACGCCATGCTCCATGAAAATGAGTCCGATGCGGGCCAGCAGGCCGGGGCGGTCCAGGGTAATAACTTCCAGCACGGTTTGCTGGCGCTGGATGTCATTGCTGATGTTGACCGTGGTCTTGACGCTGAAGTGCTTCAGTTGCCGGGGCAGCCGCTTTTGTACAATCGTCGGGAACTGGTCCGGGTGTGACAACGCTTTTTCCAGTTGTGAGCGTATGTGTTCCAGACGCGCCGGATCGGAAATCCGGGTATTGTCCTCATCCAGCACAATGTAGGTGTCCAGGGAGTAACGATTCTCGGCAGTGATGATGCGCGCATCCAGAACAGTCAGGTGCAGGTGGTCGAGGGTGGCCACGGACGCGGCAAACAGATTGGGCAGGTCACGGGTATACACGAAAATCTGGGTTGCCCCTTCGAATTGGCTGCCGTGGCTTTCCTTGATGGCGACCAGGGGGCGGCCGTCGGCCTCGTGGGCGAGGATGGCCTCGGTGTGCCAGGCAACGTCGGAGGCGGTTTCACGCAAAAAGTAATCCTCACCCAAGCCGCTCCAGATCTCGTTGATCCGGTTCTCGTCATATCCCAGCCGGTCCACCAGGATTTCCAGGGCGTGGATCCGGGTTTCGTGCACCCATTCCTGACGGTCAACAGGATTGTTCAGGCCGCGACGGAGGGCGCGGCGGGTTTGCTGGTAAAGTTGGCGTAGCAGGGAGGCGCGCCAGGAATTCCACAGCTTGGGGTTGGTGGCGCAAATGTCCGCGACAGTCAGGGCATAAAGATAATCCAGATGCACCAGGTCTCCGACCTTTTCCGCGAATTTATGAATCACTTCCGGGTCGGAAACGTCCTGCTTTTGAGCCGTGACGGACATCAGCAAGTGCTTTTGCGTCAGCCAGGCAACCAGATTGGCATCGCGGAGGCTTAACCCGTGTTCGAGGCAAAACTCACGGGCGTCAACGGATCCCAGCTCACTGTGGTCGCCGCCACGGCCCTTGCCGATATCATGGAAAAGCCCCGCCAGGTAGAGCAGTTCCAGCTTGGGCAGGCGCTGCGCCACCTCCGCGACGACAGGAAACTGTTCGGCGCCTTCCTGATAGCGGAAACGCCGCATGTTCTTGATGACCAGCAGGGTATGGGCATCGACCGTATAAATATGGAAAAGATCGTATTGCATCTGGCCCACAATGGCGCCAAATGCCGGCAGATACGCGCCCAGCACGCCATAACGCTTCATGCGACGCAATGTGGAGAACAGTGCATGCGGCGCCCGCAGAATGTTCATGAACAATTCACGGTTGCGTGGCGACTGGCGGAAGTCGTCATTGATCTTGCGGGCCTCCACCATGATCAGGCGGATGGTGCTGGCGCGCACACCCTGGATCCGCGTGTCCTCGGCCAGGATCAGGAAGATTTCCAGCAGGGCGGATGGAAATTTGGCGAAAACCTGATGGTGCCGGACTTCGATATGGTTTTCCCGCAACTGGAAATGCTCATTCAGCGGGACGATGTCGCTGTCTTCTTCCGTCTTGAGGATGGTTTCATCAAAGTACTGCAGCAGGAGCTCGTTGAGCATCGACAGGTTCATGGCGGCCCGGTAGTAAGCCTTCATGAACTGCTCGACCGCGCGGTTGGCGTTGCTGTCGGTATAGCCCAGCAGGTTGGCGATGGTTTTCTGATAATCAAAGAGCAGGCGGTTTTCGTTGCGCTTGGACAACAGATGCAGCAGGAAGCGGATGCGCCACAGGAACGCCTCGCCCTCCATGAGCTGCCGGTACTCGAACTCGGTCAGGAAGCCGTGGTTGACCAGGTCATACAGGTTGGTGGCGTCAAAGTGGCGTTTGGCGACCCAGGCGATGGTCTGGATGTCGCGCAGGCCGCCCGGCGCATTTTTCAGGTCGGGTTCGAGATTGTATTCGGTGAAGTTATGCTTGGCATGGCGTTCCTGCTGTTCGACCTTCTTGGCTTCGAAGAAGGCGGCGCCGGTCCACAACGGGCGGGTCAGGTGCAGCAGGGTCTGCCGCAGGTCGTCCGGACCGCAAAGCGTCCGGACCTCCAGCAGGTTGGTGGCGATGGTGATGTCCTGACCGACGCCATCCACGCACTCCTCCAGTGAGCGCACGCTGGAGCCCAGGTCCAGGCCAAAATCCCACAGTCCGGTAATCAGCGTGCTGATGGCCTCCTGAAGATTGACCGGCAACACCGGCAGGTTGTGCAGGATCAGGACATCAATATCGGAACAAGGGTGCAGTTCGCCGCGACCATAGCCGCCGACCGCCAGCAGCGCGACATCCGGCCTCGCCGCCAGCGGGGAGGCTGCCCAGACGTGCTTCAGGATGTCATCGATGGCGCATGCCCGCGCGGTGACCAGCAGCCGGACGCAGGTCCCGTTGTCAAACTCCTGTTGCAGTTGCTGGTGGATATCCTTGAGCAAATCGCGGTATTGCGACGTGGTCAGGACAGGCGGTGACAGCCGGGAAGCGTCAAACAGGCGGGGAACCAGCGTGGGAGGAGGGGCCATGTCATTATCCTTGCAGGAAGCTCAAGTCTTCATCCGGACGGGCGGTCAGGACTTCAACGCCGGTTTCCGTGACCAGGATCGTGTGCTCCCACTGTGCGGATAGCTTGTGGTCCTTGGTGACGGCCGTCCAGCCGTCAGGCAGCAGCTTGGTCTGCCAGCCGCCGGCGTTGATCATCGGCTCGATGGTGAAGATCATGCCAGCCTGCAA
>CAZPZK010000303.1:0-1050 GCA_964591095.1 uncultured Moraxellaceae bacterium
CCGTCCAGCACAGGCATCTGCAAGTCCATCAGGACTACATGGTAATAGTCGGCCCCCCGGCGCCCCAAGATATCCAGCGCCTGACGACCATCATCGGCCGTATCCACGCGCGCGCCCAGACTTTCCAGCATGCGACAGCCGACCAGCTGGTTAACCGAATTATCCTCGACCAGCAGAACCTGCCTGCCTTCCAGCAGGCGGGAGTCTTCCATGATTGAGCCGTCAGGCCCCTTCGCGCGCAGGCGCAACGCCGCATCAACCAGGCTGCGACCCGTGAGCGGCTTGACCAGCCTGCGGACAGTGGGCAAACCGGCGACCGGACAGTGCTGTTCCATCCAGGCACTCTGCAGGAAAATCAGCGGCGCATCCGTGGAGGCCAGCCGCCCGCACTCGCGGCACGCCTCCTCCGGCAGGCCCGAATCCACCAGCACCAAATCATACGCCCCCGGGTCAGCCAACAAACCGAGACATCTCTCACCCATTAACCGCGCGGTGTCCAGTGACCAGTTCAAGCGCTCCGTAATACCGGTCAGTGACTGCACCAATGCTTCCTGGTCGGAAAGCAACAATACTCTCAGGGGCATTGCCAGGGAGGGTCCCGGATCCTGACGCGCCTCGGCCAGTCCAACCGTGAAAGCAAAACAGCTCCCTTCCCCGGGAGCGCTGTCCACTTGCAAGACACCACCCATCAGGGCGACCAGTCGCTGGCAAATAGCCAAGCCAAGCCCGGTTCCACCATAACGACGGGTTGTGGAAGCATCTCCCTGGCGAAAAGCCTCAAAAATCCGAGACTGCTGCTCCGGCTCCATGCCGATTCCGTTATCCCTTACCGCCACGCGCATCAACAACCGATCTCGCGTGCGGCCCTCCAGCCGGAACCCCACATCCACCCTGCCCTTCGGCGTGAATTTGATGGCATTTCCCAACAGGTTGACCAATACCTGCAACAGCCGGAGCGAATCCCCGATCATCATCACCGGCAGTTGGGGGTCGACACGAAAGCAAACATCCACCTCCTTGTCCTGAGTAGCGCTGATGGCCAGATTACGC
>CAZPZK010000303.1:1060-4241 GCA_964591095.1 uncultured Moraxellaceae bacterium
CAACTGATCCAGTTCAAACGGCTCCTCCTCCAGCACCAGCTTGCCCGCCTCGACCTTGGACAGGTCAAGGATATCGTTGAGGATATTCAACAGGAATTCGCCCGAACTCTGAATACGGGACAGATAATCCCGCTGCAGGGCGTTGAGCGGCGTTCCCTCCAGCAAGTGGCTGAGCCCGAGGATGCCATTCATCGGCGTGCGAATCTCATGACTCATATTGGCAAGAAATTCGCTCTTGGCGCGCGTGGCGCTCTCGGCGGCATCCTTGGCGGCCAGCAGAATCGCCTCATGATCCTTCTGCGGCGTCATATCGATAAACGCCACCAGGTTAAGCCCACCCATCAGAAAGGAATGAAAGCGCACATGCCTGACGTCGCCATTCCGGCACTGCACCTGCGCTTCCATCGGCTCCATATCGCGCTGGTTGCGCTTGGCCTGGGCCAGACGCTCAAACCACTGGGTCATGATTTCCTGACGATAGCCGGCATCCGGATAGGCACGGCGCCACCAATCCGCCACGAAGCGGATGTCCCGGGCGTCATAGCCGAAAACCTCCCGGAAACACCGATTCAGCACGGTAACCTCGCCCTCTTTGCCTGAAAATACAGCAAAAGGGATCGGAGCATTCTCGATCAGCATGCTGAAGCGCTGCTCACTTTCGGCCAGTCGCCGGCTGGCGCCCTGCACCAACTGACTGCGCCGCTCCAGACGGCTTCTGAAATACACCAGCAACGACAGGATCAGCAGCAGGCTGGAGACGGCAACACCCGCCAACACCCAATCAGGACGGTAACGCCAAACATCCGTCACCGACCACTCGCGCTGCCGCATCCCCAGCCAGCGCTCGCGTATGGCGCGATGCTCGGATGGCGACACATCGGCCATTGCCTTGTCGAGGATGACCGCCAGTTCGGGCCAATCCTTGCGGACTCCTATCGACAGCGGGGAATCAAACGGCGTGATCGCCGCCAATTTCAGCCCGGTGACATGCAGGGACTGGACTTTCCAGGAGGCCGAGGCATGATTGGACAGCACATAGTCCACCTCGCCCAGGGAGAGGGCGGACAGCAGCTCATCCAGATAATGATATCGGACCGGGATAATTCCAGGATAATGCCGGCGCAGTATCTCATCCGTAAAATAGTCTGCCTCGACACCCACGCGCTGACCCCGCAAATCCTCCAGTTGCCCGAGGAAAAGCGAATCCGCGCGAGTCAGGATCACCACCGGAAACCGCAAGTAAGGGCGCGTGAAGAGCAACTGCTGACGTCGCTCCTCGGTCTCGGTGATGGAGGGAGTGATATCGAGCGCTCCCTGCGTCAGTTGCCGCCAGGTTGTACTCCAGGGCTGTCGCGGCCCGGCGACGAAACGCACACCCAAGCGTTGTGCCACCAGCTGCAGGTAATCCGCGCTGATACCCTGATGCCGGCCCTGCCCATCCAGAAACTCATAGGGCGGCCACTCCGGATCAATGCCGACACGAATCACCGGATGCGCGGCAAGCCAGGCCTTTTCTTCCTCGGATAACGCCAAGGCCCATGCAGGACGGCTCAAGGCAATGGCCAGTCCCAGCCAAAACCCCAGCCACCGGAAAAGACAAAGCTCCGTGCTCTTGATATTCATTCGCCATCACACAAAAACCCGCTTCGTTTATTTAAGGGAACTTTGAAATGAAAGCAAAGAAAATCGACCAGGATTACATCCAATAAAAATGCCCGCTCAAGGCGGGCATTTCGCAATCACCATTTAGAGTGGTAATTACTTGGCGGCAGCGGCAGCCTGTGCGGCAACTTCGGCGGCGAAGTCGACCACGGCCTTCTCGATGCCTTCACCCACTTCGAAACGCACGAAGCTGACAACCGAAGCACCGGCCTTCTTTACAAAGTCGCCGACCTTGGTGTCCGGGTCCTTCACAAAGGCTTGCTCGACCAGGCTGACTTCAGCCAGGTACTTCTTGAGGCTGCCTTCAATCATCTTCTCGACGATGTTTTCGGGCTTGCCGGATTCACGAGCCTTGGCGGCGTAAATTTCCTTTTCACGGGCCAGCACATCGGCGGCCACATCAGCGGGGTTGACCACGGCCGGGTTGGCGGCAGCCACGTGCATGGCGACATCGCGGGCCACGTCGGCGTTGCCGCCGTTCAGGACCACGGCAACACCAATCTTGATACCGTGCACGTAGGTACCGACGACATCACCGGTCACGATCACGGCGCGACGGACCTGAATGTTTTCACCGATCTTCTGCACCAGGGCGACGCGGGCTTCTTCCACGGTCAGACCGTCGCCATAAGCGAGGCCGGCAATCTTGGCGGCATCGGTTTCGCCAGCAGCCAAGGCCACTTCGGCAACCTGCTTGGCAAACGTGGTGAAGTTGGCATCCTTGGCGACGAAGTCGGTCTGGCTGTTCACTTCCAGCAGCAGGGCGGTCTTGCCGTCGGCCGACGTGGCGGACAGGATGGCACCTTCGGCGGCGACATTGCCGGCCTTCTTGGCGGCCTTGGCCTGACCGGACTTGCGCATGTTGTCGATGGCCAGCTCAATATCGCCACCGGCTTCGGTCAGCGCCTTCTTGCACTCCATCATGCCAAGACCGGTACGGTCGCGCAGCTCTTTAACGAGGGAAGCAGTAATTTCCGCCATGTTCGTGTCCTCTTTTGGATATCAGGAAAACGGGTCATGCCGCCCGTGCGGCACAGACTACATACATTCATTAATGAAGAAAGGGAGGCTTAGCTCCCTTCCTCGACAAACCCCAAGCCTGAATCAGGCGGCGGATTCAGCGCTTTCAGCTTCGGCTTCACGGCCGCCGCTCTGGGTGGCGGAATACTCCTTGCCTTCCAGAATGGCGTCAGCCATGGCGCCCGCGTACAACTGGATAGCGCGGATAGCGTCATCGTTACCGGGAATCACATAATCCACGCCGGCCGGGTTCGAGTTGGTGTCAACAATGCCGATCACCGGAATACCCAGCTTGTTGGCTTCCTGGATGGCGATGGCTTCGTGATCCACATCAATGATGAAAAGGGCATCGGGCAGGCCGCCCATATCCTTGATGCCGCCCAGGCTCTTTTCCAGCTTTTCCATTTCGCGGGTACGCTCAAGGGCTTCACGCTTGGTCAGCTTGGCGAAAGTACCGTCCTGAGCCTGGGCTTCCAGGTCCTTGAGGCGCTTGATGGAC
>CAZPZK010000304.1:0-4235 GCA_964591095.1 uncultured Moraxellaceae bacterium
AAATTCTTCAGCAGCTGCAAGCCCCACTTCTGGCTCTTTTCCGGGTGGAACTGCACGGCGAAGAGGTTGTCGCGGCTGATGGCGGTGGTGAAGTCGAGGCCGTAATGGCTGCGTCCGGCAATCAGGCTGTCGTCTTCCACCGCCACGTAATAACTGTGCACGAAGTAGAAGCGGCTGTCCTGCGGGATGTCGGCCCACAACGGGTGGTCGATGGTCTGGCGGACGTTGTTCCAGCCCATGTGCGGCACCTTCAGGCGCTCGCCGTTTTCCACCAGGTCGTTGCCGAAGAACTTTACCTGACCGGCGAACATACCCAGACAATCGACGCCGCCGTTCTCCTCGGAACGGTCGAGCAGCGCCTGCATGCCGACACAAATCGCCAGCACCGGCTTCTGCGCCGCCGCTTCGCGCACTTCCGCGTCCACGCCCACCGCCTTCATGCCCGCCATGCAGTCGCGCATGGCGCCGACGCCGGGGAAGACCACGCGGTCGGCGGCGCGCACCTTGGCCGGGTCGTGGGTGATGATCACTTCCGAGGCGCCGACATGCTCCAGCGCCTTGGCCACCGAGTGCAGGTTGCCCATGCCATAGTCAAGAACAGCGACACGGGTCATTTACAGGCTTCCCTTGGTGGACGGGGTCTGGCCGGCCATGCGCGCGTCGATCTCGACCGCCATGCGCAGCGCGCGGGCAAAGGCCTTGAACACGCTTTCCACCTGGTGGTGGGTGTTGCGGCCGCGCAGGTTGTCGATGTGCAGCGTGACGTTGGCGTGGTTGACGAAGCCCTGGAAGAATTCGTAGAACAGGTCGACATCGAAGCCGCCGACGCTGGCGCGGGTGAACGGCACGTGGAATTCCAGCCCCGGACGGCCGGAGATATCGACGACGACGCGGGAGAGGGCTTCATCCAGCGGCGTGTAGGCATGGCCGTAGCGGCGGATGCCCTTCTTGTCGCCAATGGCCTGCGCGAAGGCCTGGCCGAGGGTGATGCCGCAGTCCTCGGCGCTGTGGTGGTCGTCGATCTCGGTGTCGCCGGTGCAGGTGATGCTGATGTCGATGAGGCCGTGACGCACGATCTGGTCCAGCATGTGGTCCAGGAAGGGCATGCCGGTCTTGAGGTGGCCGATGCCGGTGCCGTCGAGGTTGACGGTGGCGGTGATCTGGGTTTCCTTGGTGTTGCGGACGACTTCAGCGCGGCGCGCGGTCATGGCGGGTCGGTCTCTGGCCGGGGGAAAGGAGGAATTATAGCGGATATTGGGCAGCGCGGGCATTACGCTTGGCAGGTTGCCGATGCCCCTGCTATCGTCGGGGGATTAGAGAAGCCCTTTGTCCTTGTCCTGTTTTCCGGAGTTGTCCGTCATGCCTGTTTCCGTGACCGCTGAGAAGTCGCTTTCGCCCGAGTTGAGCGCCGGGTTGTTGAAGTTGTATGCGTCCAGTCCGGAGTTTGCCAGCGGGCAGGAGGCGGTGGAGGAGGCGGAGCGGGTGCTGGCGACGGGCGGACTGGTGTATGTGGGCTGGTTCAACGGCAAGGCGGTGAGCGCGATCATGGCCTGGGGGCCGGACGACAGCCGGACCTTGCGCTGGATCGTGGTGCATCCGGCCAATCGCGGTCGCGGCATTGCGGACCGTCTGGTGGGCGAGGTCTGCCGCCTGGAGCGGGAGCAGGGGCGCGGTCATTTTGTGCCGGGCTGCACCGCCATCGCCCGTTTGCTGAAGATCGAGGCGGCGCGCCGCCAGCCGGTGTGATCAGTCGGGCTTGCACTGGCGCTGCATGTAGTCCCGGGCTTCCTGCAGGCGGCGGTCGTGCCAGGGTTCGCGGTAGTATTCCTTGCGGCCGTTCTGCTGGTTGATGGTGAAGGGCTTGCGGTCGAGCCAGTACTGGTAGCTTTCGCGGGCGCTGTTGCAGCGCCGCTGCTTCTCGCGGGCGTTGTCGGCGGCGGCTTCCTGCTCCCTCTTGGCGTCGGCCTGTGCTTCGGGGCTGAGCGGCTTGGGGGCGGCGCCGGTGCCGGTGCGCAGGGGTTCGGGCTTGGGGATGGCGCGGGCCTTGCCGTTGGCGGGTTGCTGGTCGGAGAAGTGGACTTTGCCGTTGTCGTCGGTCCATTGGTAGAGTTCGGCGGCGGCGGGGGCGGCCAGCGCCGGGATCAGCAGTAGGGGCAGCAGGCGGCGGGTGGCGTTCATGGTCGGTTTCTCGATCAGCGGGTTATGGGTTGATTGTAGCGTGTGCGGGCGATGGCGGCAGGGTGGGAAAAGGGGTTGACACTCCGGGGGCTTTTGGCTTTAATACGCGCCTGCCGTGGCCCGGTAGCTCAGTTGGTAGAGCAGCGGATTGAAAATCCGCGTGTCGACAGTTCGATTCTGTCCCAGGCCACCACTCATTCAATGACATAGCCGCCTTCAGGGCGGCTTTGTTGTTTCTGGGGTTACACAGGGGTTGCGTTTCCGGTAAAACGGCATCCGTCATATCCGGTAGCGTTGCCGTTGCGTCCATCACGCGCCCCTATTGCTCCCCTTGAAAGATCACCGCGCCAGCCGGGCAAGGGTTTCCCGGTTTGGCTTTCATCAGCTCGGCCACCGGTATGAACATCCTCAGCGGCGAATCCGGCAGAGTCCTGAAACCCATCCGCCGGTAGAAGTCCGCCGCCTTCCCGTCCTTGGCATCCACCATCGCCAGCACAGCCCCGGCGATGCCCGCCACGCTGCAGACGTTGTGAAGGGCGTGCGCCAACAGATAGCGCCCGAGTCCCAGCCCTTGGCTATCGACATCGACGGCAAAACGCCCGATTAGCACGACGGGGACCGGGTAACGGCCCAGCCGCTTTTGCATGTCGGCGGGCAGCTCTGCAAAGCCCAGCGATCCGATGCTCAGGCTGTAGAAGCCCTCGATGCGACCGCCATCCCCTCAGGCGATATAAGTCTTGTTCTGGAGACGGCTTTGCTGCTGCAGGGCGTAAAGACGCAGGAAGTCGTTGAGGTCGGTTTGTCCGCAGTCAAACCCTTGCCGGTCGTGGTGCTTCGCCAGTGGCTCTACCGCCCAGGTCATTGGGCAAGGGCCATCAGTTCGCGCAATTCACGGGTGGGCTCTTGCGGGTTATCCAGGGCGCGCATGATGGCATCACGATCGGCATTGCCCAGCATGATGACGCCGTGCTGCTGGATGATACGCAAGGCGGCCTCGTAGGATTGGTTGAGCATGAAGGCGCTCAAGTTGGTGCCGATCATTGGGCTGCCTGCTCAATGACCTGCTTGGCCTCGGAAGACGCCCGCAGGTTGATGCGTTCGGCGGCAATAGCGTGGCTGCGCATGGCGGTATTACTCTTCGTACATAACTGTTAAGTACAGTCTGTGCCCGACGGCCATGCTTATCAATGGAGGGTGGTTACTTTTTCATCTTCGCCAGTGGCGGCACGGCGGCCTTATAAGGCAATGGCGTGAAGCTTTTCCGCGATGACGGTGTACGTTGGGTAGGCCCGCAGTCGTGGTGCCGGCATGTCCTCCAGCAGTACCGGATAGACCGAATCGACAGGCGCCGGCGTGACTGCGTCTCCGAAGCCGATGTCGATGTGGATCTTGCAGCGCGCCCGCGCCAGATAGGCCGCAATGACCACGCGAACGCCTCCGTAGCCGGCTTCCTTGCGGATTTCCTTGACCGTGACGGAGGCAGGGTCGAACACGATGCCATCTTCGACCGGTACGGCAGCGATTTCTTGAAATGCCCGGGTAACCTATGCCAGATCACAGGCGCCGAAGCCCAACAGGTCGGCATCACGTGTAGCCCGGTGGGCATGTCGTACCAAAGTGTGAATAGCAGCGCACCCTTGAGCAGAAAACGGTCCGCGTGCGGCGACTGGGTCAGCCGATAGAGGATGCGCTCCAAGGCGAAGCGGACCAGCACCTGGTTGAAATCGACGCCTTGCGCCTTGGCAACATTGAGAAGGCGCGCACGGACGGATGCCGAGACATTTGGGGTGGTCGCAGTCATCCGATACTCTCCAGATAGGGGCGCATGACGTTGGCTACGCGGCATATCCTGGCGAAACGCCAGATGTCGTCGACGGTGGCCTTGTCGTGCGTTCGGGCGTCCTTCAGCGCCTCCAGCGCCACATCCAGTCCGATCCTGTTGCGGTGCTTGAAACAGTCCGCCACGGTCTTGGCTGCGCTGTACACCCTCAGTCTGACCCCATCGCGTTCGACTTCCTCAATCCCTGCCGAGTAGGCATCACCCGTGAACTGCACCA
>CAZPZK010000305.1:0-4234 GCA_964591095.1 uncultured Moraxellaceae bacterium
TGGAAATACCGAGCGCGGTGAGTTCCTGGTTGGGCTGAATGCGGTATTGATGCTCGTCGGCAAAGCGCTTGGCGATCGAAATGCTTTCGGAGTACCCCACGACCACGATGGCAAGCACACCCGGAATCAGGGTGAGCAGATTTCCCAGGTTGACGATCGGAATCGCTGGGGTTGGCACAGCGCGATCGACCTGCCCAACGACATCGACGCCCTTATCGGCCAGATCGAAGATGGTCACGTCATAAGGCCCGGCCTCGCTGAAGGACCACTGATGCTTCAGGTTGGCGGCGGCGCCCTGGCTGAGCACCCGGACCATCGAGCGGAAGATTAGGTGCTGCCGGGTCTCGCTGGAGACGCAACCAATGACGCGAACCGTTTTTGACATGAAGCCGACCCTCGTGACCCACCGCGCGCCGGGGCGCATTTTCTTGTTTTCTTTGTGAAAACAATATCGGCTGGGCGGTCGGGCGAGTATCCGGGGATTCCCTTGATTCGTTATCTAATACCCTTAACAGTAATAGGGTCTTTACGGATTGACATTTTTGAAGGCTAGTGTAAGGCGACGCGCGCCACCGCCGTCGGCGGGGCAGATTCCGACGGCAAGTCCGCGCTCCGGGCCGTCGCCGGCGATCATAGTCAGCCCGTTGCCGGCAAGCTATTAGGGATTTCCCTACAACGGACGGGCGGCAAGCCGTCACGAAATGCCGCCCTTCCTTATCTTTCGCCGCCAGTGCTGCTAAAATGCGCGCCTCTTTCCGCAGCACCGAGTCCAGCCCGCCATGCGCAAACCCCATGTCCTCATCATCCTTGACGGCTTCGGCCATCGTGAAGACTCCGATTCCAACGCCATCAAGGCCGCCCGGACGCCGCACTGGAACCGGATACTGGCGGAAAACCCGCACGGGCTGATCTCCGGCTCCGGCATGGATGTGGGCCTGCCCGACGGGCAGATGGGCAATTCGGAAGTGGGGCACATGAACCTGGGCGCGGGCCGCATCGTCTATCAGGATTTCACCCGCATCACCAAGGCGATCCGCGACGGCGAATTCTTCACCAATCCCGTGATCACCGCCGCCGTGGACAAGGCGGTGGCCGCCGGCAAGGCGGTGCATGTGCTGGGTCTGTTGTCCGAGGGCGGCGTGCATTCGCACGAGGAGCACCTGCACGCGATGGTGAAGCTGGCGGTGGAGCGCGGGGCGCAACGCGTCTATGTGCATGCCTTCCTCGACGGCCGCGACACCCCGCCGAAAAGCGCCATGCCCTCGCTGGAAAAGATGGAAGCCGCCGTGCGCGCCACCGGCAAGGGACGCGTCGCCTCGATCATCGGCCGCTATTTCGCCATGGACCGCGACAACCGCTGGGAGCGCGTGGAACAGGCCTACCGCCTGCTGACCGAGGGCGTCGCCGCGCGCACCGCCCCCACCGCCATGTCGGGGCTGGAAGCCGCCTACGCCGCCGGTGAAACCGATGAGTTCGTCAAGGCCACCGTGATTGCCGCCGAAGGCGAGTCGCCCGCCGTGATCGCCGACGGCGACGCCGTGGTGTTCATGAACTTCCGCGCCGACCGCGCCCGCGAGATCACCCGTGCCTTTGTGGAGGAGGACTTCAGCGGTTTCACCCGCGCGGTCCGCCCGCAACTGGCCGACTGGGTCATGCTCACGCAATATGCCGCGAGTATCCCGGCGCCGGTGGCCTACAAGCCGGAAGGCCTCGCCAATACCCTGGGCGAATACCTGGCCGCGCAGGGCAAGACCCAGCTGCGCATCGCCGAGACCGAGAAGTACGCGCACGTCACCTTCTTCTTCAGCGGCGGCCGCGAAGACCTGTACCCCGGCGAGCAGCGCATCCTGGTGCCGTCGCCCCAGGTGGCCACCTACGACCTGCAACCGGAAATGAGCGCCTTCGAGGTCACCGACAAGCTGGTGGCGGCCATCCGGTCCGGGGAATATGACGTGCTGGTCTGCAACTACGCCAACGGCGACATGGTCGGCCATACCGGCGTCTTTGACGCGGCGGTCAAGGCGGTGGAAGCGCTGGATGCCTGCCTGGGCCGTCTGTACGAAGCGGTCAGGGAAACCGGCGGCGAGATGCTGATCACCGCCGACCACGGCAATGTCGAGCAGATGGTGGATTACGAAAACCAGCAGCCGCACACCGCCCACACCTGCGAATTCGTGCCCTTTGTCTATGTCGGCGCGCGCCCGGCGGCCATTCGCGGCGGCGGCGTGCTCTCCGACGTGGCGCCGACGCTGCTGACGCTGATGGGCGTGCCCGTGCCGCCGGAAATGACCGGCAAGCCGCTGGTGGAATTCGCCTGAGACCGTGACAATAACAATAAGCCAACACGGGCTTGCACCGGTGTTTTCATCCACCGGCGCAAGCCTGATACTCTTTGACCTTCTTTACTTCCGGGTCCCGCCAGCCGCCATGTCCATCAACACCCTGCGCTCCGTCCTCCTGATCAGCCTTCTCGCCGCCGGTCCGGTCCTGGCCGACGGCAACCCCGAGACGCCCGTCAAGCCGCCGGCGGCGGAAGCGGAGGCGGCCAAGCCCGGCGACACCCTGCCGCTGGACGACCTGCGCACCTTTGTCGATGTCTTCGAGCGCATCCGCGCCAGCTACGTCGAGCCGGTCGATGACCGCACCCTGTTCGAGAACGCCATTCGCGGCATGCTGACCACGCTGGACCCGCATTCCGCCTATCTCAACGGCAACGACTACGACGACCTCAAGGCCGCCACCACCGGCGAATTCGGCGGCATCGGCGTCGAGATCGGCATGGACGACGGCATGCTGCGCGTGATCTCGCCGATTGACGACACCCCGGCCGCCAAGGCCGGCCTGCAGGCCGGCGACTACATCCTCAAGCTGGAAGGCAAGGTGGTGAAGGGCATGACGCTCAACCAGGCGGTGGACATCATGCGCGGCCCGGTGGGCAAACCGCTGGGCATGACCGTGCAGCGTCGCGGCAAGGAACCGTGGGACCTGACCATCGTGCGCGGCAAGATCGAGATGTCCAGCGTCAAGGTGCGCGAGCTGGAGCCCGGTTTTGCCGCCGTGCGCATCAGCCAGTTCCAGAACCACACCGGCCGCGACCTGGTGCGCGAGCTGGCGCGGCTCAAGGACAAGTCCCCCGCGCCGCCGCGCGGCCTGGTGCTGGACCTGCGCAACAACCCCGGCGGCGTGCTGCCCGCCGCCATTGATGTCGCCGATGCCTTCCTCGACAAGGCGCTGGTGGTCTACACCAAGGGCCGTGACGAGGACTCGGTGCAGCGTTTCGAGGCCGAGGACGGCCAGACCCTGCCCGGCATCCCGCTGGTGGTGCTGGTCAACGGCGGTTCCGCCTCGGCGTCCGAGATCGTGGCCGGGGCGCTGCAGGACCAGCATCGCGCCCTGATCGCCGGCACCACCACCTTTGGCAAGGGCTCGGTGCAGACCGTGCTGCCGCTGAGCGATGACAAGGCGATCAAGCTCACCACCGCCCGCTACTATACGCCGTCCGGCCGTTCCATCCAGGGCGAGGGCATCCGCCCCGATGTCGTGCTGGAACCCGCCCGCCACAAGATCCTCGCCACGACCGACAACTACCGCGAGGCCGACCTGCGCGGCGCGCTGGCCAACCCCAACGGTCAGGACAAGCCCGCCCCGGCCGTCGCGCCGCCCGTGCCGGAGGCGACCCCCGCCGCCGAACCGGCCAAGCCGGCTGTCAAGAGCAAGAAGGGCCGGAAGGCCAAGGCGGAAACGGTTGCGCCACCCGCGCCCGCGCCCGCCGCCCCGGAAAAGGAAGCACCGGCCGATGACGGCGCGGAAGACAAGGCCGCGACCGGCAAGTCGCTGGCGGAAGAGGATTTTGTGATGTACGGCGCGCTCAACCTGCTGAAGGGCGCGCTGTTCTGGCAAGACAAGATGGCGGCGCCGACCGCGCCCGCCGCCACCGGAGCACCGACCCATGCCGCTACCGCGCCCTGAAGACCGGCCGCCCAAGGCCGCCGCCATCCGCCAGGCCGGACCGGCCGACCGCGAGGCGCTGATTGACACCCTGGTCCGCGCCTTCGCCGACGACCCGATGTACACCTGGCTCACCGCCCGGGATCACCGTTTTGATGAACGCTACCGCCGCCTGTTCGGCGCGTATCTGGACCATCTGGCCTTTCCGCACGGACAGGTGTGGACCACCGATGACCTGAAGGCCACCGCGCTGTGGGCGCCGCCGGGTTGTTGGGAACTGGGGTTG
>CAZPZK010000306.1:0-4233 GCA_964591095.1 uncultured Moraxellaceae bacterium
TTTCAACGTAGCGACTGGTGGCGGCGGAGATGGCGGGACAAGTATTGGGCCGGTCACGATTGAGGTCATAAACTAAATGGCGACGATCAAGATACGTTGGACCGGAGACACACAACCAACCAAGGTTGTGTTGTCTGATCCCACAGGCACTTACGGCGTAAGGCGACGGGACACAAATGCAGTAGTTGTTGAGCCAGGTACGTTGTTAGTTTCACTCGGCAATGACGAATATGGTTATGTGTTCGAGGAACCATCGCAAGGATTGGGGTACGAGTACTATCTGCAGTTCTACATAGACACCACACTTGTTTTTACTTTACGACGATTCATCGCAGGCATTCGAGCATTTATCCCAGCGCTCGAATCAATTGAGTCTCATGCACTGGTTTATGCAACACTGCTACGTGAGTTGAATCTAGCAAGTGATCGAGCAAATTGGAATTCAAATGATCCCACAAGTAAACCTGATTGGATTGTCGACGTTGGTGAGTTGCAAGATTCGCCCATGGAAACATTGACTATCTACGATTCAGGAGCGGTACAAAACGGAATCATCCAAACACCAGACGGACCAGTCGCAGTCGAGCATGGTGACATTCAGATTCGATCTCGCAGCAAAGATTATCTGACCGGTCGTCGCAAATTAGTTCAGCTTAAAGATACATTGATCGCAGTTAGAAACCGATTGATCTCGGTTCCCACCGTACCCAATGCAGATGCCGTACTGCACAAGATTGCGGCAGCTTCAGTATTGTCAGGAGTTGCGTACATTGGCCCCGATTCCAAAGGACGCAAACAGTTCACAGTGAACCTCCGGACTAGTGTGTCCCGTGTGAAAGTTTAATAACAACCAGGAGAAGGATAGGACCAATGAGCAATGCGTTTAGACGACGGACATTCGACTAGAATTTCGTTCGCCGCAGATGACACTGTACTGTTTTACGAAAAGAAAGTAAAGCCGTCTGGTATCAACGGTGGTGGAGCGAATGACGTAACCAACATGCGGAATTCGGTTTGGCGGACCGCATCGCCAAAGAAGTTGAAGACGATGACGCCAGGTAGTGCCACTGTGGCATATGATCCGGCCACCTTCACAGGTGATATTGTCGCCTTGATCAACACCAACACTGAGATCACTTACACGTTCTCGGATGGATCGACGTTGAAGATCTGGGGTTGGTTGAATTCGTTCGAGCCGGGGGATTGCGAAGAAGGCCAACCTTGCATGGCTGAAATCGAGATTCTACCGTCGAACCATGACAACACCGCAATTCCAGTTGAACAGGAACCAGTTTTCACCCCGGCTTCGTAATGGCAAAAAGTCCAATAGCAGTCGTAGGTGTCCCAGCTGTGATATCTCGCTTAAAGAGGTTGAAGGACCTCGGCGAGATAGCAGCTGAGGACGCGGTGAATGGTTCAGCAGAAATACTGCTAAGGGAGGCAAACAAAATCTGTCCCATCGACACAGGAGACTTACGCGAGAGCGGAACGATCCTTAAAGATGGTGATGGGTTCAATGCTACTGCAGCAGTCGTGTACGAAGCTCCCTATGCAGTCTACGTACATGAGAATTTAGAAGCCTTCCATCAACCGCCTACCCAGGCGAAATGGTTGGAAGAAACCTGGCGAAGGTATCGTCGGGATATAGGTCAGTATATTCAACGCACAGTACGGTCTGTGCTCAATCGAAGATAGGAGAAGTTTAATGCGTCAAGCTACGTTAATTTTGAAGGAAGAACCAATCTCGTTAATCGGCCCGGATGGTGTGGCCCGCAGCTACACCATTCGTCAGTTGGATGGTGCTGGTCGGGACAAGTTCAACAACTTCCAACGTGAACGTTTTGAGTGGGATGAGAACCTGCAACGTAATGTTTGCAAGGATCATACTGACATCCACGCTCACTTAATCGCCATGATGCTTTGGCGTAACGATACCAAGCAATTAGTTCCCATCGAAGAGATTCGTGCCTGGCCGGACATGACTCAACAGGAAGTGTACAGCTGGTGCACCGACATCGCTGAGAACGATGGCAAGGGCGAGGAAAAAGCAAAAAACGACTAAAGGACAGGGAGCGTTGGCAATGGTATGACATTGCTTACGAACTTAAACTTCCTGTCCAACAAGTTCGCCGCGAAACAACTTCCGATGAGTTCAATGATTGGAATGAGTATCTGCGGGAACGTCGTGATCGTGAGTTGACAAAATTCTGCACTACTGATCAGTACTTGGCACGTTTGACTTGTGAGCTCGTGCGAGCAAACAGCACAGACAAGAATTATGCCAATCGATTGAAGTTGCAAGACTTCCTACTCAAGTTCACTCGCGAAAGTGAGAAGCCTGAGGAAGAGCCTGAACTGACTGAAGAGCAGAAGAAACGAAAGATCGAAGCATCCAAGAATTATTGGTGTGCTTTGTTTGGCGTGCGACGCAAAAAGAAGAAATAGGATTTGACAATGAGTAGAGTCCCATCAGGACCAGGCAATGGTGAAGTAGTCGATGTTCGCCTGCGAGGCATCGATGACAACTTTACCAACACAATGAATGAAGGTATCCAAACCATGGAAACCTTTGCTGAGCGTGCAGATGCGTTCGGCACTCGTGTGTTACATTCATTTGAATTGGCTTTGGGAGCGGTACAAAATGTACTACACCGCTACAACGAGGCACTTCCACGGATGGATGCTTTGATCAGCAAAGCCAAACTACTTGACGTTGATCCTAAATTTCTGAAAGGATTACGAACTCAGGCACGCTTGTCAGGAGTCGGCATTGGACAATTGGAAAAAGCGATCACTGGAGTGACCGCGTCGATTGGCCGTGCCGAGATGGGCAATGAGAAAGCAATCAAAGCCTATAACAACTTGGGACTGTCATGGAAGAAGCTTGTCGACCTGAGTCCTGAGAAGCGTGTTGAAGCGATTGCCAATGCCTTGCACAAGATGCCTCCCGAGAAACAACTCGCGGCACTCGCAGCTGTCATCGGAGGTAACACAGGAGCAGCAAACAAAAGCGCTGCGGCCCTGCTACCAACGTTCGCCAAAGGTGCTGAAGGTATCAAGCAAATGACAGCTGAAGCGTCACGCTTCGGTGTGCAATGGACTGCCTCCCAACAAGCTGCAGTTGATGCTGCCAACAAGGCACGTGATCAGATCAACCAAGGCATTGAAGGCCTCGAAGAACAATTGGTAGTTGGTCTGTCTCCTGCAATCACACAAATCACAAACAGCTTTGTTGATTGGTTGGAGCAGGCGAACAAGACTGGATTGATTCTTAAGTTCGCTGAAGACCTTGGTGAAGCGTTGAAGATCGCAGCTAGTTGGTCGCAAGCGACGTTGGGATACGTCGACAAGATCCTGCACGGCAAGGATACCAATGTGGTTGGCAATGCTAGGGATCGTAGTGGGTTGTCAGCAAGCAAACTCAACAAGGAGTTCGCAGGCATCGCTCGACAAGGAGCCCAAGCTAACTACGCAAGTAAATTTCTGTATGAAAGTACAGGCAACTTTGGCATCAGCAATGAGGATGCTTACTTCAAGAATAACTATAACGATGCCCAGAACAAAGCTAGATCGTTCATCAAGGATCGGATGGGCGTCAACACCGAACAGTTTGAAGGTGCAGGTGCTGAGGACTGGATTTCGATTGCGACTGATTTGATTCAGAAGAAGATGGATGCCGAGATCGCCCAACGCAAACCACGGGCGGGTGAGATCACAGGTAAGGAGAACGATGCCTCAGGTCGGGAGACGACTAGGAAAGAAACGCTCGCGGCAGAGAAGCAAGCTCGTAAGGACATGCAAAACGATTGGAAGCGAATCAACGCTGACTTCCAAGCCCAAGAGAAAAGAGCAGGTCTCGAACAGAAGCGAGATCGTGCCATTGAGAGAGCCAATGAAAAAATCAAATCAGTGGCCCAACGTCGAGCAGACTTCGAGAACGATAAACAAAACAACTTCCGAGCACGAGACGTCAGTTTCCATGCCGCGGAACGCGGTACTGAAGAAGGATATAGAGCTGAGCATGCTACCGGTCGTGCGGATTCTACTGCGTTGCAGCAGCTGGACACTGAAAAGAAAATTCACGAAGAAGAAGTGAAGTCGCGAGTTGCACTCGAGAAGGCTTCAATCAGTGTCCAAACAATGGTTGATTTAATGAAAGCCGGCATCAACAATACTTCGTTGTTACCGCTTGGTTTATAGGAGTAGTTATGGCTAGTGTGCTCTCATGCAAGT